>DATBBP010000233.1:0-8608 GCA_036270935.1 Gemmatimonadaceae bacterium | reverse complement strand
CACCTCGGGATCAATGCGTGTGTGCCACTCCCCCGAGCTTTTCGCAGCTTACCGCGGCCTTCCTCGCCTCCGTGTGCCCAGGCATCCTCCACATGCCTTCGTCCGCTTGACTACATCACTATAGACAAGCAGAGCACGCGCTTCTTACAAGTGAGTTGCAATTCTCAGCATCGACACGAAAGGCGCCGCGAACGCGACGACGATCGGCCGATGTTTGGATTCACATCCCACGATCTACCTTGCCTTCACTTTTCAAACAGCGATGGCGCGCATTTCGTTCGCTCGCGCCGAGCTTTCCATCTTAACTGGTCCCTCTCGTCTCTCTCAAGCCCGACATGCGCACTACACTCGGTGCCGGACAAAGCGAAAGGGTCCGAATAGTACCCGCTCTGAAATCGCAATTCAACCCCGCGCTTCCGCTGAGGCCGACGCGATGAAGCAACTCGCAGTTGCGCGACAGGGCGAAGCACTCGACGCCGCGATCGTTTCGTCGAAAGGAGCACGTCGGTGGGCACAGGGACATCCGTGGATCTATCGGAGCGACGTGCTCGCGAGTCCCAACACGCCAGCGGGCGCCGTCATCGTCCGCGATCAACGTGGACGCGAGCTCGGCTGCGCGCTGTGGAGTCCGACATCGGAAATCGCGCTCCGCTTTCTCGATCGCAACGCGAATGCAGCGCTCGACGAGAGCTGGTGGCACGAGCGAATTGGCGCTGCTGTCGCGCGACGCGCACCGCTCGCGGCGAGCACCAACGCGTATCGACTCGTGCATGGCGAAGGCGACGCCTGTCCTTCTTTGATCTGCGATCGCTACGATCAGTGGCTCGTTGTGCAACTGATGAGCGCCGGACTCGAGCGCTTTCGTGATCCTATTGTCGCCGCGCTCTCGTCGCTGCTCAAGCCGTTAGGCATCCTCGCGCGAAATGACGTGCCTCTTCGCGCCAAGGAAGACCTACCGATTACCGTCGAGTTGCTCGCGGGCGACGTGCCGCGCGAGATCGAAGTCACCGAGCATGGCATTCGCTACCTCGCGGCGCCTTGGGACGGCCAGAAGACGGGCGCGTTCCTCGACCAGCGCGAAAACCGCGTTGCCATCGGCACGCGAGCGCGCGGCCGCGCGCTCGATTGTTTCAGCTACCACGGGTCGTTCGCCCTGCACCTCGCTGCGAACGCCGAGCACGTGACGGCGCTCGACTCGTCGGCGGAGGCATTGCGGCGCGGCGCAACCAACGCGGCGCTCAATGGATTCTCGAACGTCGCGTTCATCGAGGCGAACGCTTTCGAATTCCTGAAGGCCCGGCAACGCGCGCGTGAGCGTTACGATACGATCGTTCTCGATCCGCCGGCATTCGCCAAGACACGCGCGTCGGTTCCATCCGCCATTCGCGGGTACAAAGAGATCAACCTGCGCGCGATGCATCTGCTTCGCCCCGGAGGTATGCTCCTGACAGCGAGTTGCAGCTTTCACCTAACGATTCCGCTTTTCCTCGATATGCTTCGAGCCGCGGCAGCAGACTCGGGGCGCCGGCTCGCGATTCGCGAGCTCCGCGGCCAGCCTGTCGATCACCCCGAGATTCTCGGAATTCCCGAGACGGGATATCTCAAGAGCGCGCTGATCGAGGCATTCGACTGACTCGGGCGCCGCGCTGACAGTGGGGACAGAAATACGTAGATCGTCCAGACTGACTGATGCGTGCGACCTTCGTCCGACAACGACGGCATGGTCGACCCTCGCGATCATAGACGTCGAGCCTCGCACCCTCCGTGCTCGTGTATCGAGCACCCGTCGCTCGCTCGATCACCGTGCGAATCGCGGCGAGCAGTCGCCGGCTTTGTGATTCATCGAGCGAGTTGGCACTCGCCCGCGGGTCGATTTTCGCGCGCCACAGCGCCTCAGACACGTAAATGTTTCCCAGGCCCGCGATGATCCGCTGATCGAGCAAAGCGACCTTGATGGGAATGCGGCGGCGCTCGAGCGATGCGCGAAGGCGCTCTGGGGTGAGCGCGGGATCCTGCGGCTCCGGCCCCAGGTCGAGCTGAACCGAAGTGTTGGATGCATGGACGTCGAGTGTCGAGAGCGCACGCGAGTCCTCCAGAACAACGCGCGTTCCGTTTGTGAAGTGGAACACGGCACGCGCGAAGCGCGGCAGATCATCGGCACTCGAGCCAATGACCCAGTCGCCATTCAGCCTGAAGTGTGCATGGATGACGCGGCCGTCCTCGAGATGAATCAATTGGTGCTTGCCGCGTCGTTCCACGCGGCCGACGCGAGCGCCATGCAAGGCACGCAGCGCGCCACGCGATACCCGACGCTGCAGCGATGGATGGAGAATCTCCACGCGCTCGATGATTGCGTCTTGAATCGCATCGCGAAGGTCACGAACGGCTCGCTCGACCTCTGGAAGCTCAGGCACGCGTCAACTCGCGTCAGCGTCGGGTGTTGTTGACTCTGGTCGATCGATGAGGTGAAGTTGACACGATGACCGCAAGACCTCAACAACGCACGCCTCCTCGCGCGCGACCCGACGAGCGCTCACCGGCAGTGCGCCGCGTTCTGGCGCAAGTGCTCGCGCTCAACGCGTTCGTGGTGCTCGTCAAGCTGGTCGTCGGCATGCGCACCGGATCGCTCACCGTTCTCGGCGCGGCACTCGAATCTGGTCTCGACACGCTGAATAATGCGATCGGGATGTCTCTCGTGAGCATCGCCGCGCGAGCGCCTGACGAGGATCATCCATACGGTCACGATAAATTCGAGACGCTCGGCGCGCTCGGCATCGTCGGATTCCTTTCGATTTCCTGCTTCGAGCTGATGCGGGAGGGCGTGACAGCGTTGATCGGGGGCGGCTCGATAACGCATACGGCGCCGGCTGATCTCGGAATTGTCGTCGCAACATTGTTCGTGAATACATTCGTCGTTTGGTACGAGCGACGTCGCGGAGAAACGATCGGGAGCGCGTTCTTGCTCGCAGATGCGGAGCACACGCGTGGCGACATTCTCGTCACGCTGCTTGCCGTGATCTCCCTCGTGCTTGGCCGACATGGAGGTCGTCACGTCGATGCCGTACTCGCCATCGCCGTCGCATTGATCATCGCATTCAGCGGCTGGCGCATTCTGCGTCGATCGATTCCGATTCTCGTCGATCAACGTGCCGTGCAGGCAGGCGATCTGCGACGGATCATTGCGGACATTCCCGGTATCGTCGAGGTACGCAGCATCCGGTCGCGTTATACGGCCTCTGGAGTGCTCTTCGCTGAGCTGACAATTGCAGTTCCGGGGACAACTCCGGTCGATGTCGCACACGCGCTCGCCGATCGGGTCGAGGAAGCCGTTGCATCTACATACGGGCCGGCAGACATAACGGTCCACGTCGAGCCGGCATGAGCGAGAATGCGTTTCGCACTTGCGTAACTCTCCGGCCAGCCTAGGTTCTGGTTGCGAGCAGCCACCCCGAGCGCATGGCCAATCGACCAGCACGTTCTCTCAAACACGAGTACGAACTGTTCGTCGAAGAGGAGATCGAGAACTACAAGGAATCGATTCCTCGAAGCGCATTGCTGAGCATCGGCGATGAAGCCGTCGCGGTGCTCAGCGAGCAGCCGCAGCTCGCTCTGACGGAGCTCCTATTGGCTGAGGAAGTCGATCGCCTGATCTTCCGGCGGTTGCGTCTTCCCAGCTACCAGACCTGGCGACGTCGACGACTTAAGCTGCTACGCGAGTTGCGTCGTCCGGAACATTGGGGACTCCAGGCAGACGACGTTGTTGTTCGGTCGGTGCGACCCACCGGAGAGGCCCGCGTACTCGTCGCGGGCTCGGCGGCGGGGCCTGCGCTCTATTTCGCGGCGAACGGATGCGAGGTGACTGCGGTTGCGTCCGAAGATGACGCGATCGAGCGGGTCCTGAACGCGGCAGCGGAGGCGGGGCTCGGTGAGCGCGTCCACGCATTGCGGGCAGACTGGTCGGCGTGGGCGCCCGACGCCGAGCTCGACGCGGTGATCGTCACATCGAACGCGCTCCGTGGCTTGACGGCCGCCCAGCGAGCGCGCGTGATCCGCCTTCTCCAAAGCGCGACTGCGGATGGAGGGATTCATCTGGTGGCTGCGGATACTCAACGGACCGCACCGACCCTTCAGGAACTGGAAAGTCGCTACAGAGGCTGGGCGGTCTCGCTAGAACGCGATGGCAGTAGCGAGATGTTCCTCGCTCGAAAAGAGATTATCTGATCGGGACCCATCCGGATTGACACAGGTGATCTCTAGACGATCGTGTCGAAGCAATACACGGCGGCGCTCGGACGTGGTCTGCTCTTCTCTATCTCGTTGAGTTATCAGCGGTTGAGAAATTAGCTGGTAATGGCACCGAGACTGCTTCAGCAGAGCACGAAGCCATGACTGAGCGGCCGGGCGCATAGCGGCGAACCGTTCTCGTCGCGTGCCCCGGTTCGACTCGTTCCTACCTTGATGTCTCGGCAAGAGACCCAGCCCGAGTACTATATATGAAGGCGATTACAGAGGATCCTCGCGCTACCGAACCAGTCGGGATCGTGATCTCACGCGGATCGCAGACCGAGCCGGCGCCGATCTTTCATGCCTTCGTCTGGGGCGCTGCGCCGGAATTGACACCCCTTCCTCGCGATACGAAAGCGGCGTAGCACACGAGCTGGACGTTCTAAACGGGCGCCACAAAACGTGGCGCCCGTTTTTCGTTGCGTCGGGTTCGGTACAGGGATTGCCCCGTTCGACCGTGTGGACCGCTCAACGGAGTGGGGTGAGGAGCGCAACGCGTTGCTTGGGAGGCGAATCTCGGAGCTGGGACTTCAGATTCGCGGCTCTCGGGTTGAGCATTTGATCGACGAGCTGTACCGTGAGCTCGCGGCGCGTTCGATCTCCTTCCGACCGGCGGTTTACCTGAGCGATCAATGGGGCTGCCCCGACGGCACGCCGATTATCGGCGTGCCGTTCTACTTGGTCGATCGGCGTCTCGAGCGCCTCGAGGAGGAAATGTCGGGCGCCGTGGAAGATGATATCGAAGCGATGCGCTATCTGCGACACGAAGCAGGCCACGCGATCAACTACGCGTTCAAACTCTATGAACGTGATGAGTGGCAGCGGATCTTCGGCTCGTTCTCGCGGCCGTATCGAGAGCGATATCGCACCGATCCATTCTCGCGTGAGCATGTCCGTCACATCCTTGGCTGGTATGCACAGAAGCATCCCGACGAGGATTTCGCGGAGACATTCGCGATTTGGCTGACGCCTGACGTCGATTGGCGAAAGGAGTACGCGGGTTGGCCCGCGCTCGCGAAGCTCGAGTACGTCGATCGGGTGATGGCAGAGATCCGCGAGTTGAAGCCCGAGGCCGTCGCACCGACTGCAGAAGATTTGCCGGTGGAATCCATGAACTACACAATCGCCGAACATTACGACAGCGAGTTGGAAGACATCCCGATCGGCGATGCACGGCAATTCGACGCCGATTTGCGACGCATCTTCGCGGCACGAGCGGACGCGCCGAGCGGGATGACGGCAGACGAATTCATCACCTGCCACTATCGCGAAATGTTGGTGCGGCTTTCGTACTGGACGGGTGAACCGCCGACTGTCGTGCGGTCGCTGCTCGATCATTTGATCATGCGTGCGCGTGTGCTCGGCCTTCACGTCAGCGGTTTGGAGGCAGCGACACTGATCGAGCTCACGGCCTTCGGCACTGCTGTCGTGATGAATTATCGCCACACGCAATCGCTGCGACGAACCGCGCGCGCAAAGAACGTCGATCACGACGAGGTCGAAGCGTGAAGATCGTCGTGATGCACTCGGCGGACGCACTGGAGCCGCCAGTCGATCCTGTGCTCGAGCAATTGCGCGGCGCGATCGAAGTGTGCGATCACACTGTCCAGCTGGTACCGGTCGACAACAAAGTCGAGCCGCTGGTCGATACGCTGAAAGCAGCGGCGCCGGATCTCGTTTTCAATCTCGCCGAATCATTCGGCGGGAAGAGCGCGCTCGAATCGAATGTCGCGGCGCTGCTGAATCTGCTCGGGCTGCGTTACACGGGTTCCAGCCCGGCTGGCTTACTGCTGGCCGGCGACAAGTCGCTTACGAAAAAGGTGCTGAGCTTCCACAGCATTCGCACGCCGGAATTCGCGACCGTGTTTCGTGGCGCGTTGGACTGGGCGGGCGACATAGCGTTTCCGTTGATCGTGAAGCCGCCGCAGGAGGATGCATCGCTCGGGATTAGCAGCAATTCAGTCGTGAACGATCTGCGCGAGCTCTTCACGCGAATCGACGAGCTACAAACAGCGTTTCAGCAACCGGTGCTCGTCGAACAATTCGTGGAGGGGCGCGAATTTTACGTTGGCGTCCTCGGCAACGCGAACGTGCGAGCGCTGCCAGTGATGGAGCTCGATTTTTCCATGTTTCCCGCTGGCGTTCCACGGATCGCGAGCTGGGAAGCAAAATGGGGAGACGACGGCGCCGGGAGCGGAGAGCAGTTTGCGGGAACACGCTCGGTCTTTCCCGTCGATGTGAAGCCGGAGCTCATCGAGCGCATGCAACAAGTCGCAGTCGAAGCCTTCAATGCGCTTCGTCTACGCGATTACGCGCGTATCGATCTGCGCGTAACGGACGACGAGCAGATTTTTGTCATCGAAGTCAATCCCAACTGCTATCTGGAGCGCGAGAGCGAGTTCGCGCGTGCGGCAGCGGAAGGAGGGATGTCGTACGACGCTCTCGTTGCGCGCATTCTGGAGCTGGCACTCGGACGTTACTCACGCTGACACAGTGGTCGAGAAAAAAAGAAGCCGGCGAGAATCGCCGGCTTCTTGCGTACGAGCGCGTTGCCTAGCGGCGCTTTCTTGCCCCACGCTTCTTCGCGCCACCACGCTTTTTGGCACCACCACGCTTCTTGGCGCCTTTCCGACCACCGCGCTTCTTTGCAGCCATGGTAACCTCTCCATAATGGAGTGTATTGCTCTCGACCGATCCCCCGGTGGACCGGCGAGACGGCGACGCAACGCCGAAGCGTTTCGATCGCCGCAACACGCATCTCCGCGGAGATGCGTGAAGCCTGGAGACAGCTACATCAGAGAGTTCGCGCTTGCCATGCTTGCGACATTCGACGCACGCCGTGCAGATGACAGCGTCATCTGCGCCGAATAACGATCGTGACGGTGGATGGTCACGCTACAAACGACACGCGCGCCGTTGAGGCGGCGCGCTGAAGACGAACGTGGATTTGTTGTTGAAGGGGGGCAGAGCGGCCGGCGACGGTCAACGCATTCGCCGCAGTTCGACGTTGAGAACGAGCACCTTCGTTGCGGTAGATCCACGCAGTACCCTCGTTCAGTGAGAACAGTCGCTAAACGCGAATATAGGAAGCACACATATCACACGCAATAGGTGTGCGCGCGTTGCACTTCCGTCGCAGAACATGAAATGCGAGGTTTCGATTCGCATTCGACGCGTGAAATTGCCGTTGCCGCATTGCAAAGCACGTGACATTGAAAGGAGCTGACTGGCGTGAAAGCGCTCGTAAAAGAGTCCGCGGAAGCGGGATTTGTTTTGAAAGATGTCGCCGAGCCAACAATTCGGGACAATGAAGTATTGATTCGCGTGCGCCGTGCCGGAGTGTGCGGTACTGACGTGCACATCTACGAATGGGATGCGTGGGCGCGCGGCCGGTGCGTGCCGCCATTCATCGTTGGACACGAGTTCGCCGGTGAAGTCGTGCAAGTTGGTGAGCTCGTCACCGATGTGCGCGAAGGCGACCGTGTGACAGCGGAAGGTCACATTGTCGATGGCCGTTGTCTGCTCTGTCGCACGGGCAACGCGCACGTGTGTCCGTACACGAAAATTATCGGCGTCGACCGTGATGGCTGTTTTGCCGAGTACATCGCCATGCCGGCAACGAATGTCTGGCATTTGGACGACAATATCTCGTTCGACATTGGTGGTATTCACGATCCGATGGGCAATGCGTTCCATACGGCGCTGAGCGCCGAGATTCCGGGCGCGACGGTGTTGGTGACGGGATGCGGACCGATCGGATTGTTCGCGGTCGGCATTTGTAAGGCGGCTGGCGCGTCACGTATCATCGCATCGGACATCAATGAAACGAGGCTGGCGCTTGCCTCACGAATGGGCGCGCACGACGTGGTGCATCCGAACGAAGCGGCGAAGGTGGTGAAGCGACACACCGACGGGCTCGGCGTCGACGTGGTGCTCGAGATGTCCGGCGTACCATCGGCGATTCATCAAGCCTTCGCGCTCGTCCGCGTTGGCGGGCATGTGCAGATGCTCGGCATTCCAGCGAAGCCGATGGAGGTGGACTTCGCGACGGAGGTGATCTTCAAAGGAATCACCGTGTACGGCGTGGTGGGACGCAGAATGTATGAGACGTGGCATCAAATGACGCGATTTCTCCGCTCGTGCAATTTCGATCCGTCGCCAGTGATCACTCATCGCTTTCCGCTGGACGCCGCGGACGATGCCATTCACGCAATCAAGAGCGGCGAGGCGGGCAAGGTGATCTTCGAGGTCGCGTAAGGCAGACGAACTACTGGGTATAACTGAGAACATGCGAGCAGGCGGACAGCGGCCCTTTTACCAAGAT
>DATBBP010000232.1:0-4494 GCA_036270935.1 Gemmatimonadaceae bacterium | reverse complement strand
GACGGACTCGCGGTACCTAGTCACGGCCTCAAGCTCTTATCGGGCTCGGCCAACCGTGCTCTCGCCGAGACGATCGCTGATCACCTCGGCGTCGACCTCGGCCGAGTGAGCCTTGGCCGCTTCGCCGACGGCGAGATTTCCGTGCGCATCGACGAGAACGTGCGCGGTCTCGACGTTTTCATCATTCAGCCGACGAATCCGCCGGCGGAGAACGTGCTCGAGCTCCTACTGTTGATCGACGCCGCTCGACGGGCGTCGGCGGCTCGCATCACCTGCGTCATGCCGTACTACGGCTACGCTCGACAGGACCGCAAGGATCAGCCGCGTGTACCGATTGGCGCCAAGCTGTTGGCGAACATGATCGTGTCCGCCGGCGCCGACCGCGTCCTGGGCGTCGACTTTCACCAGCATCAATTGCAGGGCTTCTTCGACATTCCGGTCGATCATCTCTATGCGATGCCGGTCTTCGTGAACCATTATCGACGCAAGCAACTCACGAATCCGGTCGTCGTCGCGCCGGACGTGGGCTCGGCGAAGATGGCGCGCGGATTCGCGAAGCGGCTGAACGCGTCGCTCGCGATCATCGACAAGCGGCGCCCGGCGCCCAACGTCTCCGAGGTCGTGAACGTCGTCGGCGAAGTCGAGGGAATGGATTGCATTCTCGTCGACGATATGATCGATACGGCGGGCACGGTATCGGAGGCGTCGAGCGCGCTCAAGAAGCTCGGCGCGCGCGATATCTATTGTTGCGCGACGCACGCGTTGTTGTCGGGCCCGGCGACGAAGCGCCTATGCGAGTCCGCGATCTCGGAAGTCGCGGTCACCGATACGATCGCGATCCCGCCGGAACGCTGCTTCTCGACGTTACGTGTTCTGTCGGTTGGCGAGCTGCTCTCGAAGGCAGTTCGGTTCACGCATAGCGAGCAGTCGGTGAGTAGCTTGTTCGACTAGATTGCTGCGAACCTGATGATCGTCGCGTTCACTCGTGCGCGACGCGGTATGGTAGGAAGGATGCAGCCTTCCGAGAGTAGCAGCCGTTCATCAGCGAGTCGCTGCGCACGAGTGGGATTCAAGCATTGGTAACTCAGCAATGGCAACAGCAAATCTCAGCGCCAAGGTCCGAAGCGACCGCGGCACCGGCGTCGCGCGGAAACTGCGACAGGGCGGCGAGGTCCCCGCGATCATCTACGGCCACAGCCGTCAGCCGCAATCGTTGGCGATCAACACCCGCGAGCTCGAGAAGCTGCTCGATCACGTCGCTGCAGCCAGCACCGTCATCGAGCTCTCGATCGACGGCCGATCCGCACGGACACTCATCCGCGAGATCCAGCGTCATCCCGTTAAGCGCTCGATCATCCACGTCGATTTCCAGGAGCTCGTCGCTGGTGAGAAGGTTACCGTCAGCATTCCGCTCGTCTTCATCGGCTCAGCCGAGGGCGTGCGTGGTGGCGGCATTCTCGATCAGGTGATGCACGAGCTGCGCATTCATGTCGATCCGTCGAACATCCCGAACCATGTCGACGTCGACGTCACGCCGCTCGCGATCGGTCACTCCATCCACGTCCGCGAGCTGAACATCCCGGCGGGTGTCGAAGTGTTGGACGAAGAGAATGCGACGGTGTGCACGGTCTCGCCGCCGCGCGCGTCCGAGACTCCAGCCGCTGGCGTTGCCGTGGTGCCGGAAGCCGCAGCGGAGCCGGAGCTCATCCGCAAGCCGAAGGAAGGCGAAGAGGAGGGTGGCGAGGAGTCGTAAGGCTCTTCGCTATGCTCCGCGCGCTCGCTCGCTTCTTTGGCCGCGACGAGGAAGGACCGGGGTCGATGAAAGTCATCGTCGGCCTCGGCAACCCCGGAAAGGAGTACGAGCGGACGCGTCATAACGTCGGCTGGTGGGTACTCGACCACCTGGCCGACGTTTGGCGTTTCGACGGCTGGCGCCGCGACGGCCAGGCGCGCGTCGTCAGCGGCAAGGTCGGCGGCACACAAGTGCGACTGATCAAGCCGCAGACATACATGAACCTGAGCGGCGCAGTGCTGCGCCCGTATCTGCGACGCGCGGGCTGGTCGCCCCAAGGCGATCTGCTCGTGATTCTCGACGACGCCGCGCTGCCGTTGGGCACGATTCGTTTTCGCGCGCGCGGCAGCTCGGCAGGTCATAATGGGCTCAAAAGCATCGAAGGCGCGTTAGGGCACCAGGATTACGCCCGACTTCGCATCGGAATCGCGCCGGCGCCGGGTCGAAACCGCGGCGATTTGGCGGATTATGTGTTGAGTGAGTTCGGAAAGTCGGATGCGAAAGTCGTCGACGAGCTGATGCCGACCCTAGTCGAGGCGATGGAGACGTGGATCGCGGAAGGGATAGAGCCGGTCATGAACCGGTTCAATCGGAAGGCGAAGAGTGACGAGTCGCTTTGATGCTTTGGTTCCCGCGCCGTGCGGGAGATTGCGACCGTTAGCCCTCAGTAGAACAGTAGGTAAGTATGAAGTATGAAGTATGAAGTAGCCCCGGTTGAAGGGCGGCAGTTTTCTCGGTCGGCCGCTGGCGAGGTACTTCATACTTGGTACTTCCATTACTGTCGTACTGAGGGCTAACGGTCGCCGCGGTGCTGACGGCGCACCTCCTCTGCGAGCGACCAGAGCATCCGACGAATCTCCTCAATCTGTTGCTCGAATTCCTCGAACTTTTGTTGCAACAGAAATCCCAAGTCTCGGGCTCGAAGCAACTGGCCAAGGGTCTCCTTCGCGGAAGCGGCTGATATGTCTGCGTATCTCGCAAGCTCCAGCGGCGATCGCTTGCCGCAGCCCTCCGCAATCGTATCGGCGATCGAGGCGGCAGCCTTGAGAGCTTGACCGCGCAATCCAGGATAGTCCCACTTAGGCCCTCTATCGATCTCGCGCTTCAGATCGATCGCAAATCGATGGGCCTTCTGCCACACCTTCAGCTTTGTGAAGTCTTGCATCGCCGCTCCTGCGTGAGCAGCGAGACTCTACCGCTCTACCGAAACCGATCACCGTCGTTTCATCGCGCCCCGCGTCTTTATCTGACATGCTCAAGCTTGGTATCGTCGGTCTCCCGAACGTCGGTAAGTCGACCCTCTTCAACGCGCTAACCGCAGCCAAGGCAGAAGCAGCGAACTATCCATTCTGTACCGTCGAGCCGAACGTGGGCATGGTCGAGGTGCCCGACGAGCGGCTACAGACGCTCGCCGACATCGTGCAGCCCAAGAAGGTGGTGCCCGCCGTCGTGCAGTTCGTCGACATTGCCGGCCTCGTGAAAGGCGCGGCTGAAGGAGAAGGGCTCGGCAACAAGTTCCTCTCCAATATCCGCGAGACCGACGCGATCGTGCAGGTCGTTCGATGTTTCGAGGACCCTGACGTCACGCA
The DNA here is from genome assembly GCA_036270935.1 of Gemmatimonadaceae bacterium. Taxonomy (GTDB): domain Bacteria; phylum Gemmatimonadota; class Gemmatimonadetes; order Gemmatimonadales; family Gemmatimonadaceae; genus AG2. Next base: position 1,113 of record DATBBP010000232.1, on the reverse strand, counting down.
CGTGATGGGCGCGGTGGACCCGGTGCGCGATCGCGAAGTGATCGAGTTCGAGCTGGCGCTCGCGGACCTTTCGGTCGTCGAGAAGCGGCTCGATCGCACGCAGCGCGCGGCGAAGACGGGCGACAAGGACGCGAAAGTGGAGCTTTCGGTGCTCGATCTCGCGTTAGGATTCCTCCGCGAAGGACGCGGCCTCTGGGAAGCACGCCTCTCGACGGCGCAATCCGCGATCTTGCAGCCGCTGTCGCTCCTCACGACGAAGCCTGTGCTTTACGCCGCCAACGTCACCGACCACGAGCTGTCCGGCGACGAGGGCCCACACCTGAGATGCTTGCGCGAAGCCGTGGCGGCGAGCGGCGAACACGCGGAGATTGTTCCCTTCTCCGCCAAGATCGAGGCGGAGCTGGCAGAGCTGGCGCCCAACGAGCGCAAGGAGTTCCTTGCGTCGTTGGGCATCGAGTCGGCCGGGCTCGATCGGCTGATTCGCGCCGGCTATCACCTTCTCGGGCTGCAGACCTATTTCACTGCGGGCGAGCAGGAAGTGCGCGCCTGGACGATTCACCGCGGCGACACGGCGCCCGCCGCGGCGGGCGTGATTCACACCGACTTCGAGCGCGGCTTCATCCGCGCCGAGACGGTCGCGTATCCTGAGTTCGTCGCCAATGGGGGATGGAAAGGCGCGCGCGAAAAAGGTGTCGCGCGCGCCGAGGGTAAGGAGTATGTCGTCGCCGATGGCGACGTGATGCTCTTCAGATTTAACGTATAAGAGTCAGAGCTCACTCATCTCCCGTCCCGATCCCACCGGGCGTCGCGGTGGCTGCCGTAGCCAGCGCGCGATCGCGCCGCCGTGTTGTTTGCGCCAGCGCGCGACGGAACGCCGTACGCGCCCGCGGTGGACCCGTAGCCGTAGTTCGAGCCACGCTCGTAACGGCCTTGGTCAGCGTTCTGCCAGCCACGATCGTCGTCGTCGTGGTCTCGATCCCTGCGCGCTTTGTCGTCTCGATCGCGTCGTTTGTGCGACGTCGTCGAATACTCGCCGGGGTAGGTCGGATATTGTTGCGACGGGTAGCCGTACACCCCGCCAACGCGTGCCGGTGTGTTCCTCGGCGTCGTTGG
>DATBBP010000231.1:0-2855 GCA_036270935.1 Gemmatimonadaceae bacterium | reverse complement strand
GACGCTGCGCCTCACGAGAAAAGAGCGCGGCGTCGACGCGTTCATGGTCATCGAGACGGACGACGTTCCGGACGAGAGAGTGAGAGATGAGATCCGTGCACTGTCGTGGGTGAAGTGGGCGTTCCGGTTGGATAAAGTTTCGGCATGAGGGCCACTTTCGGTTCCTCAGGGAATCTCGGGAATCGTGCGACGTCGGGAAAACTGGGCCGCTGATAGCGCTGACACGGCGCTGACACCGCAGACAAAGAGCGAGTGTCATCCTGAGGAGCGCAGCGACGAAGGATCTACTATCCGCTGTTTGATGCCGGCCACGAACAAAGGAGACTAGATCCTTCGCTTCGCTCGGGATGACAAGACGCAGAGTCAGCGGTTTCAGCGTCGCGTCAGTGGTTTCTGCGGCCCAGTTTCCCTGACCTCGCACAAATTTCCGGAATTTCCCGAAGAACCCCACTTTGTCATCCTCGCGCTTCGCTCAGGGCGACAAGCACTAGTTTCCTCTCCATGTATCGCTCACTCCAGGACGCCGTCCGCGACGCCGACGCGCAGAAGAAAAGCCTCGCGCAGCTTGCGCTCGAAACGGAGTCGCGCGACCAGGGGCGTCCAGTTTCCGAGATTCGCGCTGCCCTTAGACGTGCGCTCGAGGTGATGCGCGGCGCGATTGCGCAGGGTCTCACGGGCGAGCTCCGTTCCGCCAGTGGTCTCGTCGGCGGAGATGCGGCAAAGTTGCACACCGGTGCCGTTGGCCCGCTCGCCGATACCCCGTTTCGCGATATCCTCGCGCGCGCGCTTGCGGTGCAGGAAGTGAACGCTGCCATGGGAGTGATCGTCGCCGCACCGACAGCTGGAGGCGCGGGCGTTCTGCCTGCGGTGCTCACTGGACTCGGCGACGCGCGCAAACTGGGCGACGAGCAGCTCATCGACGCGCTCGCAACGGCAGGATTGATCGGAGCGGTCGTCGCCGAGCGCGCGTCGCTGTCGGGTGCCGAGGGCGGTTGTCAAGCCGAGACTGGAGCCGCAGCGGCGATGGCCGCAGGTGCCGCGACCGAGATGCTCGGTGGAACGCCAACGCAGGTCGTACACGCCGTCGCGCTAGCACAGCAGGGCACCCTCGGCCTCGTGTGCGATCCGCTGGGCGGCTTGGTCGAGTTGCCATGTGTCTTCCGCAATGCCACGGGTGCCGCGATCGCTCTCGCTGCGATCGAGATGGCGCTTGCGGGAATCACGTTCGCGATTCCCGCAGACGAAGTCATCGACACGATGGGCGAGATCGGGCGGGAGATGGACGTTCGCTACCGCGAGACCGCGGGCGGTGGACTCGCGGCGACACCGACAGGGCGTCGATTGGCGCGCGAGCGGCTAGTGCAGATCAAATCGCGGGGCGCGTGAAGTGGAACGCACGGCGCGCTCGCGACTGTCCGAACCCGCGGTCTGACAGTATTTTGCGCTCACACCCGTGGCCCGCCCGCGCGCCCCGCGACACGCCTGAAGAAACTGTCCGGCCCCACACACCCGTAGGGCATCTCACGTACCTCAAACCAGGTCAAGCGATGGTCAGCAAGGAAGACATCGAAGGCTTCCTCGATCGCATCAGCGCTGAAGGCGCGAGTTATCGCGAGGTGGAGCCCGGACTGTGGATCGTCAAACCCGGCGGCGAGCTCGATTTCGCGATCGTCGTGAACTACACGCCGCCGGTCGTGTTGATGCGTGTGAAAGTGATGTCATTACCGACAAACGAGAACGATCTGGCCACACTCAGCCGCCGGCTTCTCGAATTAAACGCGACGGACTTGGTCCATGGGTCGTATGGCATCGAGGAAGACTCGATCGTCATGACGGAGGCGCTCGAGCTCGCGCACCTCGATTACGAGGAGTTTCAAGCCGCGTTCGAGAGCATCAGCCTCGCTCTCGCGTCGCATTTGCGCGAGCTGGGCACCTATCGGCAGGCACACTGAGGCCAATCCACCATGGGACTCTTCGATAGACTGTCCACGCTGCTGCGGTCGAACATCAATGATTTGATCTCTCGGGCCGAAGATCCCGAGAAGATGCTCAGTCAGATATTGGTCGACATGCGGTCGCAGCTCGCCAAGGCGAAGCAGCAGGTCGCGACGGCGATCGCCGACGAGAAGCGCCTGCGCGACCAGGCCGACGGCGAGTATCGTCAGGCGGCCGACTGGCAAAAGCGAGCGATGCTCGCGCTGCAGGAGAATCGCGAGGACCTCGCCAAGCAGGCGCTCGTTCGCGAGGGCGAGCACACGTCGCACGCGCAGCAGCTCGAGCAGACGTGGGAAGCACATCGCCTCGAGACGGAAAAGCTCAAGAACTCGCTCCGCGATCTGAACGACAAGATCGAAGAAGCGAAGCGCAAGAAGAATCTGCTCGTCGCTCGGCAGCGGCGCGCGCAGGCGCAGAAGCGGATCGCCGAAACGATGTCGTCGCTGTCCGAGAAGTCAGCGTTCGAGGCGTTCGCGCGCATGGAAGAGCGAATCGAGCAGAGCGAGCGACAGTTGAAGGCGTCGGTTGAGATCGACGAAGAGTTCTCCGGGGATACCCTCGCCAATCAATTCAAGCAGCTCGAGCGTGGCGCCACGTCGACGAGCGTCGACATGCGGTTGATCGAGCTGAAGCAGAAGATGGGAATGCTTCCACCGGCCGCGCCCGCGCAGGCTCCGCGGCAGATCGGCGGTGGTAACGCGAAACACGACGAAGAAACGGTACACGCCGAGATCGACGACGACATCGAGAGCGAGAAGAAGGGAAGTTGAGCAACGATTCGGCACGCCGGTTCAAATTCGCGCCAATTCTGACGGCCACGGTCATCACGGTTCTGGGACTGTGGCTGTTTGCCAGGGTTG
>DATBBP010000230.1:0-4726 GCA_036270935.1 Gemmatimonadaceae bacterium | reverse complement strand
CGATGAGGGCGGTCACGGCCGACGACACGGCGACGAGAACAAGGGCCGCGGCGGCCAACAGCCAGAGCTGCCGCGTTCGCCTCGCTCGCGATTGGACCTGCGTGCGGATGCCGCTCCAAAGCTCGACCGGTGGCTCGACCTCCTCGGGCAGCGTCCGCGCTGCTCCGATGAGCGACTCGAGACCACGTCTCCGTTCGCTGCAGGCGGAGCACTTCGCGAGGTGCGCCTCGACGCCGCGCCGCTGGTCCGGCGACACCATTCCGTCGAGGTAGTCGCCGAGCTGATCGAGCGCCAGGTGGTCGTTGTCGAGATGAGTCATCGTTCGAGTGCCTCCATGAGCAACCGGCGCGCGCGATGCAACTGCGAGCGCAGCGTTCCCTCGGCCAGTCCCGTTAGGCGTGCGATTTCATCGTGGCGATAGCCGACGACGTCGTGCAGCACGAAGACGCGCCGTGCGCCTGGCGGCAGCGCCGCAATCGCGCGCTCGAGGTCGACGGCTTGCGCGACGTCGATCGCGGGAACGCTTCCCTGCCCGCTTTCCATGGACGCGGCGAGATCGCGCTCGTCGGCATCGCTGTGAATGCGAATGTGCGCGGCACGGCGTCGGTCGCCGCGTGCGCGCATGAACGTGGTATTGACGGTGATGCGGTGCAGCCAGGACCCGAAGGCGGCATCGCCGCGGAATCCCGTAAGGCGCTGCCACGCATGGACGAAGACATCCTGCGTCAGCTCGCCCGCGTCGTTGGCGTTGCCGGTGAGACGGAGCGCGAGGGCGTACACACGTGGCGAATTCGCGCGATAGAGCGCCTCGAACGCGGCGACGTCGCCACGCTGCGCTTTGGCGACGAGGTCCCGCTCGGCATCGCGCTCCATGGGTTGAAGCATCGCGGGGATGGTCGACTCGGCGAAGTCCGTGAGCATACCTATTACTTCCTGAACGCGCTTCCGGTGGCCTTGACGCGGCTGAGCAATGGGATGCCGCGGCGAGCCCGGGCGCTTGAATCAAATTGTAGGCAACGATGAAAATTCGTCATGAATGTGTTACAGCTGACGAACGTTCTTGATAATCGACCAATTGCCCGATATATGTTCGGCCATGAGTCATTCTCTCGATACGCTCGACGTGCCCCTCACCACCGCCGGTCGCACGCTCGACGAGACCGACCGACAGATCGTCGCCTTGCTTCAGCGCGACGGACGCATGGCGAACGCCGAGATCGCCCGGCGGCTGGGGATGGCGCCATCGGCGATTTACGATCGCATCCGCAAGCTCGAGGAGCGCCACATCATCGACGGCTACGAGGCGCGTGTGAATGCGAAGTCCGTCGGCTTGGGGCTCACCGCGTTTATTTTCGTGCGCGGCGAGGAGGGCGTCGGCGACACGAAGACGGGAATGCTTCTCGCCAAGATCCCCGAAGCGCAGGAAGTGCATCACGTCGCCGGCGAGGATTGTTACCTCGTCAAAGTGCGCGTCGCCGACACTGAGTCGTTAGGCACGCTCCTGCGGGAGCGCATCGGCGCGATCAAGTCGGTGCGAACGACGCGCACGACGATCGTGCTCGGCACGGTGAAGGAGACGTATCGCTTGCCGGTCGGCATCGAGACGGAAGCCGAGGCGCGGCGATGAGCAGGGCATCCTCGGCCGCATCGGGGGCACACCGGAGTCATGTCATCGCCGCGTTCGCGGCGCTGTACACCATCTGGGGTTCGACGTACCTCGCGATCCACTACGCGGTCGAGACGATTCCTCCTTTCCTCATGGGAGGAACGCGTTTTGTCATCGCCGGGCTGATCCTCTATCTGCTCGCGCGGCAACGCGGCGCAGTGGCGCCAACGCGACCCCAGTGGCGCGCGGCGACCATTACGGGGATCCTCCTCCTCGTCGGCGGCAATGGCGCGGTGATCTGGTCGGAGCAGCACGTGGCTTCCGGACTCGTCGCGTTGATCGTTGCCATCGTCCCGCTGTGGATGGTCGCGCTCGACTGGTTGCGGCCTGGAGGCACGCGGCCCGGACCCGCCGTATTTCTGGGTCTCGCGCTTGGCCTCATCGGGCTGCTCTTGCTCATCGGCCCAGACGCCATCGCACCGCGCGGTGGATCGCGAATCGACGTGCGCGCCGCACTGGTGCCTGTGGTGGGCTCGATGCTGTGGGCGCTTGGCTCGATCTTCGGTCGTTATGCGCCTCGGCCGTCGTCGGCGCAGTTGACGACGGGGATGCAGATGCTCGCCGGCGGCGCAGCGTTTCTCGTCGTCAGTCTACTCGCGGGCGAGCCGAGGCACTTCAGTCTCGCTGCGGTAACGGCGCCGTCGTGGATGGGGTACCTGTATCTCCTGACCTTCGGCTCGCTGCTTGGCTTCACCGCATACATCTATTTGCTCGGCGCTACGACTCCGGCAAAGGCGTCGACGTACGCCTACGTGAATCCTGTCGTCGCGGTCATTCTTGGCTGGGCCGTGGTGGGCGAGCCACTCACGCCGCGGATGCTCGCCGCGGCAGCGATCATTCTCGGCGCGGTTGCCTTGATCACGCTTGCGAACGCCAAGCAGACAGCGCAAGCGCCCGTGTCGGCCGCGCGAAATGAGCATGACGGCCTGGCTAGGCGAGCGGCAGCGGCGGGTGGGGAAAGAGTTGCCTAGAGCCAATGGGTCTCGTTAGCCTGACTTTCCACTGAGCCACCCCGCACGCACTCGAAGCTGCTCTGGCGTAGCGTTAGGCAATTCCTCGATCGCCCAGTCGTCGCCGTTGCGCATGAGTCGCAGGCCAGCGCCGCCCAACGCTTGGTCGAAGTCGGGGTCCTCGACGCCGCCGACGTGACTCGTGAACCAATCGTGCAGGTCGATCCCTGCCGCCTCGCTTACCGCGCGTTCGACGTCGTTTTCGGTGTAGCCTCGGCCTTGCAAATAATACGAAGCGTTAGGCTGCTCCCAGCTCAGGCGGCGCAAATTGCGGAAGGCGTCGTCCAGCGAGCGCACGTTCTGAGTCCTCGACCGGATGAGCAGATCGAGGTATAGTGCGAGACCAGCGCCCTTCGTGTAGTAGCTGAAAAAGCTCCCCGGATTCACCGAAAATCCTGGTTGCGCGCCATCCCAGAAGGGTGCCTCGAACGAGGCCACGCGCGCTGAGACCTCCTTGCGACCTGGATCGGTGAGATTCCATTTCACGATCGAGTTCGCCACCATCGGATAAAAGCCAGCTTGTGGTAAGACGCCTGCTCGATAGAGCGCGACCTGTCCATAGTACTGCGTCCATCCTTCGGCGACCCACAAGCTCGGCTGATACTGTTCACGCGTGTAGTCGAACGGGCCAAGCGCCATCGGACGTACGCGCTTCACGTTCCAGACATGGAAATACTCGTGCGCCGCCGTGCCGATGCCGGCGAGCGGCGAGTCCTGATCGCGCCATGGATTTCTGTTGATGATCTGCGTCGAGTAGAGATGCTCCATGCCGTCACCACCGGCGTAACCGATGTTGAAGACGAAGGTGTACATCTCGAGTGGTGGCGGACCGAACACGGTGTTCTCGTAGCGGACGATCTTCTCGACGTCGCCGGCGAAGCGTCGTCGCTGCACGGCGGTCGACGGACCGTTGTGGTGGACCATCGTTCGATAGAGTCGCCCGTCGACGTTGAAGCTGTCGACCATCAGCGCTGGAGCGACTTCGGTCGGCGTGTCGATCAGGCGATCATAATTCTCGAAACGATAGTCCGTTTGATCGTTGGCACGCGCGTCGCCATTCACGATGTGCCATCCAGCCGGCGGGTCGACGTGCAGCGTGACCGTATCCGGCTTGTGGTCCACGACATACATGAAGACCGACGCGCCATTCCAGTTGGCGTGCGCCGTATCGAGTACGCTGAAAGTGCCGGACAGCGTATTCGCGAAGATGCGATAGTGAACGACCATCGAGTGAGCGCCGCCGAGTGTGACGCGCCAGAGCGAGCCATTCTCACGCGTCCACTGGAGGGGCGTATGGTTCGGCCCGGTAATCGTTAGGTCCTGCAGAGTGCGCGCAAAGTCGAAACGAGCGTACCGGCCCGGCGACCAGACGGGCATCTGTAATCGCACGGCATCATCGGTCACGTTGCCGATTGTGACCGTCACGTCGAAGAAATGCGTCGAGGGATCAGGCATCGCGATGCGATACGCGATGTCGTAGGTCGCCACGGACGCGAGCCGCAGCTCCGGCGACACGGTGGGAATCGTCGCGACATTCGACGATGTGCGGCACGCAGCACCGAGGAGGGCTGCGCTACAAAGCAGACGACGCACGATCAAATCTCCGGCAGAAGAGACGCGTCACCATGTCGCGACGCCGCGATGAAGACTAGCGAACACTCCGAGGAAGGCATGCCACTTGCCCGCTCTCGGCAAGGGAAATGACCGTCATCGAGGAGCGGGAGCAATGGCAACCAAGAGGCGAGGCGGCGCGCGAAGCAAGCTGACGGAGTATCGGCGAAAGCGCGACTTCACGAAGACGCGCGAACCTGACGGCGAAGCCGCCAAGTCTGGGAAGAACACGGGCGCGCGACCCAGGAAGCGCGCTCCCGCATTGCATTTTGTCGTTCAGAAGCACGCGGCGAGTCAGCTGCATTTCGATTTTCGCCTGGAGCTTGACGGCGTGATGAAGAGCTGGGCCGTTCCGAAGGGACCAAGCTACGACCCATCGGTGCGGCGCCTTGCGATGGAAGTCGAAGATCACCCGATCGAATACAACATCTTCGAGGGC
>DATBBP010000229.1:0-12358 GCA_036270935.1 Gemmatimonadaceae bacterium | reverse complement strand
GCCATCTGCGAGCAGACGGAGGATCCAAAGCTCGCGCGCGGAATTGTGCGTCGGGAAGTCGTGGAGACGGTCACGCCGGGCGTGACATTCGCGGACGAGCTGCTCGACGGAGCGCGCAACAACTTCATCTGCGCGCTGTGCGGCGCGGGACGCGGCCGCGGTGCGGTTGAGCAGATTGGAATCGCTGCCGCCGATGTCTCGACTGGTGAGCTTAGGCTCTGCGTCACCACCGCCTCGGAGCTCGATGCCGTGCTCGCTCGTTATGCACCGCGCGAGATCCTGCTGCCGCAGGGCTCCGAGCTCACGCTGCCGCACTCGCGAGCCGAAGCCTTGATCACCGAACGCGACGCGTGGGAATTCGACGTGGTGCTCGCGCGCGAAGATCTCACCCGTCATTATCGCGTCCAGTCGCTCGAAGGCCTCGGTGTCGACGAAGCCGAAGGGCCGGCCGTTGCCGCGGCCGGTGGACTGCTGCGATACCTCCGCGAATTGCAACCCGGAGGCGTGCCCCAGCTCTCGCGCCCGGTCGTCGATCGCTCGACTGGACTGATGCCGCTCGATGAAATGACGCGGCGCAATCTGGAGCTCATTGAGTCGCTGCGAGGCGGCGGCCCGGAGGGCACGCTGCTCTCCGTGCTCGATCGCGCCGTTACCCCGATGGGAGCGCGGTTGCTCCGACAGTGGATCCTTGCTCCGCTGACAGATCGTGCCGCGATCGACGAGCGACTCGACGTCGTGTCGAGCGTCGTCGACGACTCGATCACTCGTGAGTCACTGCGCACTGCACTCGACGGCGTCCGTGACGTCGAGCGGTTAGGCGCAAAGATCGCGTCGGGCCGCGCGAGTCCGCGCGACGTCGGCGCGCTGGGCGCGTCGCTCGCCCGTCTACCGGATGTCGAGCGACTCGTCAGGCAGCTCTCGCAGAATCGCCGCCTGGCATTGCTCGCCCGGCTGCTCGACGGCTGGGACAGCTGCGTCGACGAGGCTCGAGCGATCAAGGCGACAATTGTCGAGCATCCACCGCTCTCGATCGGCGACGAGCCGACAATAGCCCACGGTGTAGATGACCAGCTCGATCGGCTGCGCACGCTGCGCGACGGTGGCAAGGATGCAATTGCCAACATTCAGACGTCGGAGCGAGAGCGAACCGGTATCGCATCGCTTAAAGTCGGCTTCAACAAGGTCTTCGGATATTACATCGAAGTCACGAAGTCCAACCTTCAGCTCGTGCCGGCCGACTATCAACGACGGCAAACGATCACGAATGGCGAGCGGTTCGTGACGCCGGCGCTCAAGGAATACGAAGAGACAATTCTCACGTCGGGCGAGCGCATCGAGATGCGCGAGCGAGAGTTGTTCGAGGCGTTGCGTTCGCAGATCGGTGCGCGCATTGGCGCTCTGCAGTGCGCGGCCCGCGCCCTCGCGTTACTCGACGTCATCGCGGCGTTGGCGGAGGTCGCCGCGCGCGAAGGCTACGTTCGTCCGGAAATCACCGACGATTTCGCGCTGGAGATCAGCGCCGGACGACATCCCGTCGTCGAACGCATGATGCCACGCGACAAGTTCATTCCGAACGACGTTTCTCTCACATCCGACGCGCGCGTCATCATCCTCACCGGGCCCAACATGGCCGGGAAGTCGACGATCCTGCGGCAGGTCGGGCTGATCGTGTTGATGGCGCAGATAGGGAGCTTCGTGCCAGCCAGCTCGGCACGAGTCGGAGTCGCCGATCGCGTATTCACGCGCGTTGGCGCGAGCGACAATCTCGTGCGTGGCCAATCCACGTTCATGGTCGAGATGGCGGAGACGAGCGCCATCTTGCATTCGGCGACATCGCGCAGCCTCGTGTTGCTCGACGAAATCGGCCGCGGGACGTCGACGTACGACGGCGTGTCGATCGCGTGGGCGGTCAGTGAGCATCTGCACGATCGAACCGGATGCAAAACGGTATTCGCCACTCACTATCACGAGCTCACGCAACTTGCGCAGGACCTCGAGGCGGTGCGCAATTTCAATGTCGCCGTACGGGAGGTGAACGATGACGTTCTGTTTCTGCATCGTCTGCAGCCCGGCGGCGCCGACCGGTCGTACGGCATCGAAGTGGGACGTCTGGCGGGACTGCCGCAGGAAGTGCTGGCGCGCGCCCGCCAGGTCCTGAAGTTGCTCGAAGGAGAGCAACTCGCGGCGAAGAGATCTGATGCCGGCTCACAGTCACGCGCCGACACGAATCGTGAGCAACTCGGGCTGTTCGCCACGGCGCCAAACCCACTCGTGGACCGTCTCGCCGCGCTCGACACAGACACGATGACGCCGCTTCAAGCACTGTCGCTACTTGCCGAGCTGTCGCGCGATGCAAAGCGCTCGTGAGACCTGGCTCTTACATTTCCCATCCATGCGCCGCGTCGCGTTAAGCTGGCTGGCGATCTCTCGGTTGGAGGCGTACGTCGTTCCGCTGCTGCTCGTCGCGGCCGTGATGAGCGCGGTGGCTTGCGTCGATAAGGATCAGTCGCAAAAGCTCATGAAGAGCTTCGAGACGGGCCCGCAGCATCCCGACGAAGCTCCAAAGATGCTCAACAAGGAGCTTCCCTTTCACTATCCTTCGGCGCTGTTCGCGAAGAAGCTGCAGGGGAACGTCACGTTGCGGCTGTACATCGATCGCGATGGACACGTGCGCCCGGATTCAACCCAGATCGTGGAGTCGAGCGGGTACGCGGCGTTCGATTCGGCGGCAATTCGGGGATCGCAGGAGCTGCAATTCGTGCCCGCGAAAACGAAGGGCGAGCCGCAGCCGGTAACGATCCTGTTCCCGGTGTATTTTCGATTTCCCGGCGCGCCGCCACTTCCCGGAGATACGGTCCTGAAGAAAGGGGCGAGGGGATGACTCAGGGACTAGGGGCGAGGGTGCTAGGGGCTAGGTGAAATGAGCGAACGCAATCGTACACCGTACGCCTCTGTCCTCGAGACCATTGGATGGACGCCGTTGATTCGGCTCAATCGCGTCACGCGCGGCGTTCGCACGCCGGTGTACGCGAAAGCAGAGTTCTTCAATCCGGGCGGGTCGGTGAAGGACCGCATCGGCATGCCGATCATCGAGCGTGCGGAACGCGAGGGCCAGCTGCGTCCAGGCGGCACGATCGTCGAGGGAACAAGCGGCAACACCGGTATCGGGCTCGCCATCGCCGCCGCGCTCAAAGGGTATCGCTGCATCTTCACGATGCCCGACAAGATGTCGCAGGAGAAGGTGCGGCTGCTCAAGGCATTTGGCGCGGAAGTGATCGTCACTCCCACCGCCGTTCCGCCGGATCATCCCGATAACTACGTGATGATGGCCAAGCGGATCGCGCACGAGACGCCTAACGCGATCCTCGCGAATCAGTTCTATAACGACGCGAACTCGGACGCACATTTCGCGACCACCGGGCCGGAGATCTGGGAACAGACCGAAGGGCGCGTTACCCATTTCGTCTGCGCCGCGGGCACCGGCGGCACCATCACCGGCGTGGGGCGCTACCTGAAGGGGAAGAACCCGAAGATTCAAATCATCTCCGGCGATCCCGTGGGATCGATCCTCGCCGAGATGTGGCGCACGAAGGGACAGAGCAGGCCAGAGGGGACGCCGTACAAAGTCGAGGGCATCGGGCAGGACAAGGTTCCCGGCACGCTCGACATGTCGGTCATCGACGACTTCATGACCGTGACCGACAAGGAAGCGTTCGGCATGGCGCGGCGCCTGACGAGAGAGGAAGGATTGTTCGTCGGCGGCTCATCGGGATTGATAGTGCATGTGGCGTTGCACGTCGCGCGTCGCGTCGACAATCCCGAGGGGTGCATCGTGACGATCTTGCCCGACACGGGTGAGCGCTATCTCTCGAAACTGTATAGTGACGAATGGATGCGAGAGAATCAGCTGCTCGACGCGGATCGCACAACGCTCGGGAGTGTCCTGAGCGGGAAGCCACACAGTGGTCAGCCAGTAGTCAGCGTTGCCCCCGGCACGACAGTGCGTCAAGCATTGCGTCTCATGTCACTGCATGACGTGTCTCAGCTTCCCATCATGGAGGCCGGCAATTGCGTTGGATCGGTGAGCGACTGGTCGCTATCAGCGAAGAGTCTCGACGACACGAAGATTCTCGATACGACGGTCAGTGCAGTGATGGACCCACCCTTCCCCATGGTCGATGCGCAGCAGCCGGTGGACGCGATCGCAAAGCTGCTCTCGAAATCGAACCCCGCCGTACTCGTGAGGTCGAACGGCACGGTGCTGGGGATCGTGACGCGATCGGACATGCTGAGCTATCTAATGGCGAGGGGCTAACCGAGGTGCTAGGTGCTAGAGGTGTTAGAAACCCAGCCCTAAAAGCCCTAGCACCTGGCACCAAACGCCTAGCACCTTAAACGCACAATTTTCCCTTGAAGATCTCTGTTCTCATGGGCGGCACGTCCGCCGAGCGTGATGTGTCGCTCGCATCGGGACTGCGAATTACCGAGGCACTGCGCACCCGTAGCCACGACGTAACGGCGATCGATACAGCGCGTGGTCCGCTCGGCCGCGAAGACGAACGAGCGTTGCTCGCGCGACCAGTCGTGCAGCCGACGCCTCCGTCGCAAGCAGAGCTTCAGCGAATGGCGCGCGAGACATTGCCGCAAATGCAGCGCGTGCTGCCGTCCCTTCGCCTGGCGGACATCGTATTCCTCGGCCTGCATGGTGGAGCGGGGGAAGACGGAACCATTCAGGCGCTGCTCGATCTCGCCGGAATCCCGTATACTGGCAGCGGTCATCTCGCGAGCGCGCTCGCGATGGACAAGGATTTGTCGAAGCAGCTCTTCGTACAGAACGACGTGCTCACCGCCGAGTGGTTCATGGCGACGCGCGAGTCGGCGGACGAGAAGGACACGACGGGCAAGCGCTTTCGAAAGGAGACTCTCGAGGCGCTCGGGCTTCCGGTCGTAGTCAAGCCGTCGAAGCAAGGTTCGACTGTGGGCCTCAGCGTCGTCAAAAAGGCGAAGGACCTCGCCGGCGCGATCGCGGAGGCTTTTCGATTTGACGACGAGGTCATGATCGAGCGCTTTATTGCAGGACGGGAGTTGACCGTTGGCATCCTGGGTGAGGAAGCCCTACCCGCTGGCGAAATCATCCCGAAGCACGAGATTTACGACTACGAGTGCAAGTACCAGGCGGGGATGGCCGTCGAGGAATTTCCGGCGAAGATTAGTGCGGCACAGACGTCTTCTGTGCAGGAGTTGGCTCGTCGAGCATTTCGTGCACTGAAGCTGCGTGGTTATGCACGCATTGATTTTCGCATGAGCGTAGAAGAAAGAGGTCGCGGGAAGTTTTACTGTCTCGAGGCGAACACACTGCCGGGAATGACGCAAACCAGTCTGATTCCCCAGGCCGCATCCGCAGCGGGAATCACGTTTCCGGAGCTCTGCGAACGCATCGTGCGCATCGCACTCGATGCGCGAGGGAAGGGAGGATAGACTCGATGGCGCAAGTGGCTGGTCCGACCGCTGCTCTCGCTGGCGTCCCAGCGGGACTGCAGGCACAGGGAGTGTGGTCGGGCCGCCGTCAGATCTTCGTGCGCTTCGCCGCCGAAGCGGAGACGGCGACGATGTACACGGCAGAAGCACTCGCGAACGAACTTCGGCGCAGCCTGAGCCGATCTGCTTATCACTCGATCTCGATCTCGGGACGCGATCCGCTCTCGAACCTCGATTATCTCACCGCTGCATTCGCGAAGCCGCCGGTGGATTTGCCGATCATGCTCGACACGGACGGTCAGCGACCGGAAGCAATTCCCGCGTTGAAGAAGTTCGTCGGGCTCACGCAGGTGACGCTCGAGAGTAACGCAGTCGACGCGATGACCGAGCGTGGTCTGCGCACGCTGCACGCGGCAGCGGAAGCAGGAATGCAGCACGCGCTCGTGCTGTGCTCGAGCGATCAGACGAGTGACTCACAACTCTTACGGATCGTCGAGCAGGCGCGCGGAGTCAGTGGCGCGACGCAGATCGTGATTCACCCCCCGCCGGGCGTACCGGTCGATCGCGATCGACGATGGATGACGCTGCTCGAACGCGCCGCTGCTCTGCACAACGACGTGCGATTTGCGTTGAAGCTGCCACCACCGACTGGTATGAGGTGACGCGCGCGCGAGGGGCGCGGGTTGTCCGTCTGCGCGCGATCGATGCGTATAACTGAGACATCGATTGGCGCGCGGCTGGCGTGACCGAACTCACCTCGCCGCGACGTGTTGTAGAGTTAATTTTCGAACGGCGGCGACGACAATTCTGAGCGTCGCGGTGTATAGACGACAATTCTGAGCGTCGCGGTGTATAAAGGTTGAGCATCGAGCCGGCTCAGCCAGTGACGGCGGGACCATGACTTACCCGGCCACATCAAACGAGCAGGACTATCCGCGGATGACCTCCGCCGTGCAGGCGCTGATCGCGATCAACGTCGCGATCTTTTTCCTGCAGCTGACGATCGTTCGCCCGGACGTCATGCAGAGCGCCCTCGGCTTCAGCTTCGCGACAGCGCCGTCGCGGTGGTGGAGCGTCGCCACGTACATGTTCGTTCACGCCGACTTCTGGCACGTGTTCCTGAACATGTACACACTGTTCGTGTTCGGTCCGCGTCTCGAGCATCACTGGGGCCCGAAGCGCTTTGTCTTCTTCTATTTCATGAGCGGCCTCGGCGCGCTCATTTTCTACACGCTCTTCTTCAGGGACAGCGGTTCCGCGCTTATTGGCGCGTCCGGAGCGATTTTCGGAGTGATGGGCGCGTACGCGCTGCAGTGGCCCAAGCAGGAAGTCTTCCTGTTCTGGGTGCTGCCAATGCGCGTGATGACACTGGTGCTGCTCATGGTGGGATTCAATCTCGCGATGGGGCTGTTCAGTCTCGGAGGCGGCGGCCCCAACGTCGCGTACTTCGCGCACCTTGGCGGCTTCATCGTCGCGTGGCTGTACATGCGCACGCCGCCATCTGTGAGCATCGAGCAACTGCGTCAGCGCATCTCACAGGTGCCGGACACGGACGATCCTCCGCGAGCGATTCCGCGCGCCCTCCCACGCTCGCGCGAGCGAGTCGAAGAGGTGGATGAGATCGTCGCGAAGAGCAAAGCGATTGCCGCGAAGCGTCCCAGCACTGTCACGCCAGCGCGAAAGCTGGCGCCTCGCGATCTCAAGGCCGAAGACGTGAATCGGGTTCTCGACAAGATCTCCGCTGAAGGCCTCGACAGCTTGTCGAATGAGGAGCGGAGCATACTGGAAGAGATGTCGAGGCGGCTAAGAAAACAGTAGGGTGGCGCGTGAAGCGTGGCGCGTGGCGCGTTTGTGATTCGGAACGAAGCGTCGATGGGGTGGCGAGAGCTTTGGCTCCCTCCATCCCATCAGCGTTTCGTTCCTGATTCACGCGCCACGCACAAAGAAAGTGCCCCCCGGCTATGCCGGGGGGCGGGTGCCGCCACGCCGTTCTCGCGGCGGCGATGGCCGGCGCAGAGTGCACCGGACCAATCGCAATATGGGAAGCGTACATGAAGCTGGCCAGCCCCCAAAACGCGACGCCTCGCACCTGTTGGTTGGACTTTAGGACAATCGGGCCGAAAGAGAGGCACTAGGTCTAGGAGTGCATTGGCTAGGGCCTCGCGCAGCGATCTATCCGCCAAACCCTAGCCCTAGCCCCTATTCCCTAGTCCCTCTGCCTCGCGCCATTCTACTGCCATGCCCAAGCCAGAACTGCTCGAGACCTTCGAGAACCCGTATCCCGACCGGGACTACTCGATCAGCATGGAGTGTCCGGAATTCACGTCCCTGTGCCCATTGGGCGGTGTCGAAAGCGACGCAGCCGAGCTGCGCGCGCTCGAGGGGGGCGCGCCGGACTTCGGGACGATTCTGATCGACTACGTGCCGAATGAGCTGTGCCTCGAGCTGAAAAGTCTCAAGCTCTATCTGTGGAGCTTCCGGAACGACGGGATCTTCTACGAGCGAGCGGTAAACCGCATCCTGGACGATCTCGCCGCAGCGTGCAAACCACGATGGATGGAGGTAACGGGTGACTTCAACATTCGGGGCGGCATCAAGTCGGTCATCTCCGCGACGGTCGAAGCGGCACGGGGCGCGAGTCGCGGGGCGGGCGGGGCGGGGGCTCGTCGCACGCGGAAGTAACGGCGCGCTCATCGCGGCGTTCGTTATTGGGGTCGCTGGGTGCGCGACTTCGCCAGCGGCGACGCCAGCATCCTCCAAGCCAGCTACATCGTTAGGCGCGACAGGTCAGACGCCGCCGGCGCTCGACGCGATTCGTGAGGCGGATCTCCGCCGCGACATTTTCTTTCTCGCGAGCGACACGATGCGTGGGCGCGAAGCAGGCACACTCGACGAGCTGCGTGCGTCGATGTGGGTCGCGAAAGCCGCGCGCGAAGCGGGCCTCGAGCCGGCCGGCGACGACGGAACGTACTTCCAGTTCTGGCCGATGCGCCGCACGCGGCTAGCCGACGCGAGCGAGATCACGATCGGAGGACGTCGCCTGACACTGTGGCGCGATGTCCTCGTGAGCGCTCCCGTGACGACGACCGTCGATTTACCATTGGTGTTCGTCGCCGAGGGCGCCAACGACGTCGACGTGCGCGGCAAAGCGGCGGTCGCGGAGATCCACGCGCCGACAAATGCACCGGCGGCCAATGTGAGTCTTCGCGCGTACCGTTACGCGGGGCTCGCGATTCGACAGCAGTCGCAGGCACTGATCGAGCGAGGCGCGAGCGCGGTGATCATGGTCTCCGATTCCGTAGCGGACGACGACATGGGGTGGGGCTTCGGAGGCGCGGCGCTGGCTCGCGGTCGCTACGGGCTCGACACTGCGCGAACCGCACCGGTGACCCCTGTGCCTCCCAATGCCAACGTTCCGGTGCTCTGGGTCAGGCGAAGCATGCTCGAAGCCCTGCGCGCGCCGAATCAACGGCTTCAGGCGAAGCTCTTCACCGAGACGTTCTCGTATCCATCGGTGAATGTCGTCGCAAAAGTGCCCGGCACTGATCCGGCTCGGCGCAATGAGTACGTGCTATTCAGTGGCCATCAGGATCACGACGGCGTGCGCTATCCGATCGACGGCGACTCGATCTGGAATGGCGCGGACGACAATGCGTCGGTCAGCGTCGCGCTGCTCGCGATCGGCCGCGCCTGGTCGAAGCAGCCCGCGGCCCGGTCGGCGCTCTTCGTCTGGCACGGGGCAGAGGAGCGGGGGCTCCTTGGCTCGTACTGGCACGCGCTTCACCCCGTGGTGCCACTCGAGAACATCGTCGCGGTGCTGAACGGCGACATGATCGGCCGGAACAACCCGGACAGCGCGGCGTTGCTCGGCACGCAGCCGCCGCATCGGAATTCGACAGCGCTGGCGCGAATGGCCCTCGACGCGAATGATCACGTGACGCATTTCGTGATCGACAGCAGCTGGGACCGGCCAACGCATCGCGAAGGCTGGTACTTCCGGAGCGATCACTTGCCGTATGCGTGCATGCGCGTGCCGGCTCTATTTTTTACTACTCTCTTACATCCAGACTACCATACTCCGCGCGACGAGCCGCAGCGGATCGACATCGCGAAGCTGGCGCGCATGACGCGTTGGATGTACGCGACGGGATGGGAGGTCGCGAATGCTCCTCAGCGGCCAGCGCTGGATCCGGGATTTCAGTTGGAGCGGAGGTGTGCGATTGGACCAAGGGAGTGATCGCGGGGCACGGGGGACAGGGGACCGGAACTAAGGAACGAAACGTTGATGGGGTGGAGAGAGCTCAGGCTCCCTCCACCCCATCAACCTTTCATTCCTAATTCCCGTCCCCCGTTCCCCGTCAGAAGTCGAGCCGGAACGTCAACGCCATCTGATACCCAAGGTTACTCGCGAAGGCGAACGGACCGTTGTTCTTCACGCTGCTATTGAACGTGAATACCGGCATCGACTGGTTCAGTGCTCCCGGCGTGCGCGCGGTCTGTGCGAGCACCGTCTGCTGTGGGTTCGCCGTGATCGTCGCGCCGTAGATCTTGCCCCACTCGCGATCGCGGCCATCGACGTGGTTGAGCACGAGGCCTAACGCATTCGCGAAGTTGACGATGTCCAGCTCGACCGTCGCCGCCTGACCGCGAACCTGCGGCAGGGACTGACGGAAGGAGAGGTCCATGCGATTCTGCCACGGCGTCGTGCAGCTGCCGCGTTTCATGATCGTGCCGCGCTGATCGTTCAAGCACTTCTGGCTGCTGATGAAGTCGTTGAACGCCTTCGCGTCGGCCGCGTTCTGCGTGAATACGCCGTTCGTCTGCGTTCCGATCTTGAACTCGTTCGGATCGGTCGCGTCCTTCGGGATGTACAGGGGATCGTTGTTCGTTCCGTCGCCGTTGAGATCACCCGTCGCGATGTAGTCGATCGGCACACCCGACATGCCCTCGTAGTACAGCGTGACGTCCGTGCCGCCAAGCTTCTTCCACCATGGCAGCGTCCAGGTGCCGTACGCGAGGATGCGGTGACGACGCTCGAACTGCGACGTCGTCAGGTTCTGATCGGTCTCTTGACCAGAGTACTCGCGGCCGAAGCGCCAGTTCGAGATCGCGCGGTCGGAGGTGAGACTCTGGATGTCGAACGCGCGGTTGTACGTGTACGCGAAGGTCAGGTCGAGACCTCGCGCGAAGTTCTTTCGGAGCTGACCAGTGAGCGAGTAGTTGTAATCCTTCGACTGATTGGTGACCTCAATCGCGTCTTCGTTGAAGTTGACGTTATTGTAAAGCGTCACGGCGCGCTGGTTCGCGTTCGCTAAGGAGCCGTTGGCGTTCGTGATCGAGCCGTTCGCGAAGATGGTGTCCGCGTAGAGAACGCGTCCGTTACGATCAGTGTAGATCTGCCCGTTCACGATTCGCGGATGGAGCAAGTTGATGTTGCGGATGAGGACACCGTTCACCGCGTGTCGATAGAGGCCTTCGACCGTGCCGACCACACCAAATGGCAACGCGCGGTCCGCACCTAACGACGCCACGAGGCTCTGCGGATACTTGAAGTTCGGGTCGGTGAGGTTGATGCCTGCCGTACCGGCCGAACCCGCGGCGGGCGGCGCCTGGCCCGCGCACGACTTTGGCATCTGCGCTTCATTCACCGTGAACGCCGGCACGCCTGCGCCGGTGCACGAGAGCGTGACGAGACCGAGTCCCGTATTCTGGTACGCGTTGGCGACGAGGATGAACGGCGGCGGACCGGTGAAAATGCCGAGGTTACCGCGGAGCTGATTGCGCTGTTCACCCGTGACGTCCCAGTTGAAGCCGACGCGCGGCGACCAGAGGACCTGCGTTTTCGGCGTCCACGTCGTATTGATGGTCACGCCCTTCGCTGCGAACGCCTGTTCGAGCTGCGTGTTCTCGGGTGGCTTGTCGAGGAACGTCGGGATGTCGGCGCGGAGGCCGGCGGTGATCGTTAGGTTCGGCGAGACGGCCCACTGGTCCTGGCCGTACAGGCTTTTCATGTCGGTGTTGAACGTCGCCGGGATATCAGCCGGGTTGCCGCTGTTCGCGTAGGCGACGCGATAGCCGCTCGGCTGCAGCGCATTGAGCGCGGCGAGGTTCGGGAACACCCAGACGCCGCCCGCTGCCTGGGCAAAGTTGTTGTAGACCTTCAGATGCTCGTAGCGTCCGCCGACCGTGAAGGTGTGCGCGCCTAACGGGATGCTAACGTTGTCCTGGAGCTCGATGATGTCCTGGTTGGCCTGGTTGCCGACCGAGAACTGCTCGGTGCCGAAAGTGATCGCCGCCGTCGGCGTCTGCGTCGAAGAGCCAACGGGGACGACGCCGACGCTCATCTCCGGCGTGATGGTGCCGGGAACGACACGCTTGTCGCGAATCTGATTGAAGCCGGCGATGAACTCGTTCGCCAATCCGCTTGCGAAGTTCGAGTAGAGCTGCGCGACGGTCGAGTTGTTCGTGTTGACGCCGTTGAACTGGTTCGATCCGAGTCGGAACCCGGTGTTCTGAACGTTGGGGCTATTCGTGAACGTCGCCGAGCTGCGTGAGAAGGCGAGGTTCTCAGTGCGATTGATGAGCTGACGGATGACGAGACGATGCGTGTCGTTGATCTCGAAATCCAACCGGCCGAAAAGATTCGTCAGCGGATTCGCAACATTCACGGCGCCAGCGGTGCCGGGATCAATGTTCATCTTGCTGCTGATGACGCTCTGAGCGTAGGCGATCGAGTCCGGCGAGATATTGAGCGCGCTGCCCGTGGTGCCTGCAGTGCCGCCGACGAAGGGGCCCGAAGCGGGCGTCGTGCGCTGCTGCCACTCGGGCGCGATGAAGAACTGGAGGCGGTCCTTGATGATCGGGCCGCCGACCTGGAAGC
>DATBBP010000228.1:0-3455 GCA_036270935.1 Gemmatimonadaceae bacterium | reverse complement strand
ACGTGCGGACAGACGCCACCTCAATGGACGTGGCGCGCCTCCGCCCCTCACGAGCGGACTTCGCGAAGGTTGGGTCTGTTTCGACGCCGGTGGCGATCGGAGACGTCTGTCGCCGATTCCCCCTGATTGGGAGGAATGTGGGCAGCGGACCCTCGAGCGCTATTGCCGGTCGGCGATTCCAGCCCGCCGCTCGTCGACGCGAAGCCAGGATCACGCGCGGGCTCGTTAGTCGATGACGGCGGGCATCCAACGGGCGGCGGACCAGTCGGCCGTGAGGAGCTCGATCACGCGCTGTTCGGCGAACGGATGCTCAGCGATGTCGATGAGCAGCTCGCCAAGGCCTGCTCGGCGCCACTGCTCGCGAACGCGATCGGCGAAGCCAACCGCGCCCACATGGTCCGTGCAGTGTAGGGCGACGGCGATGGCCGCTTCGAGGTAGCCGACGAGATCCCCTGACGCGCTTCGCGACTGCCTCAGGATGGTTTCTCCAAGTGCGAGCGTCGCGCCGTCCCGCTCGGGTCGCATGACAAGGATCGTGAACACGGAGCGTTCCCGGGCGATGAGAACGTTCATCGCGTTCCGGAACGCATGGCCATCGAGGAGCGAGTAACCGGACGCGAGCAGCGGTTGGGTAATCAGCGGTCTCGTTTCCGCTCGCTGCGCGCTCGAGATCCTTCGCCTGGCTGTTCCGATGACTCCGCTGCGGGCCCACTGCTGCGACATCGACCGTCTCCGACAACTCGCCCCATCCCTGCCGCTCCGCCCATCCGGTTGAAAACGGCTCCAATTGGGCAGAGACAAGTGCACATGCTGTTCCGCGAAGCGGAAAGTGGACAGCTGCCACGTGAATTAGTATGCGTGAAACGGGATTGCCTGCCGCCGCGTAAGTTGAGCGCTACTACCCTTGTCGCCTTCCTGCGCTTCAACAGTCAACGGACACCCCTTCGATGTGGGCAATACTCAAGTGGCTGGCGATGCGGCTTGCGATCGTCCGCTTGGTCTTCAAGATCCTCGGGTTTCTCGCCTTTCTTCCGATCGCCTTCATCCTCAAGGCAGTCGGGTGGCCCATCCTGATCGTGCTCGCGGTGCTCGCGCTGCCGATCTTCTTGCTGCTCTTCTTGTTCGGCCTTCCGATCTTCCTGGTATTCGCCGCGGGCGCGCTCGCGATCGGCGTTCTCTTTGCCGCACTCGCGTTCGGTGTCTTCGCGTTGAAGATCGCGGTCTTCGTCGTACTTCCGCTCTGGCTGCTGTGGCGACTCGCGTCGTGGATGTTCCGTGGACGAGACAGACGCGAATCGCCGACGCAGAAGCCGGCGGAGGGTGCTGACCCCGCCTAACGGAACACGACCGTCCTAACGATTGCCCTGTCCCGCCGTTGGCCGATCGCCTAACGGCGGGACCGCTTTTGCGCTCGGGATCGCTTCGCGATGCTCGGGCGGCACGAGCTCGGTGTCCCAATCCAGCGAGTGGCGGAACTCTTCTCCAAGCTCTCGGTGCGTACGCCAGAAGTAGTATCCCATCGCCGAGGCCGCGATCAGGTTGCCGAGCATTACTTGATACCACACGAGCGACTTCAGCGAACTGGCTTCGTGGAGCAACCCAGTGAACCCATAAAAGCCGATCTCGGTCGCGACGAAAAGGACAACGAATCCGAGCAAGATCGAAGGCTCGCGCTTCGCGAGATGCACGATCAGCGACGCCAAGAGGCCAACGAACATAAACGCGCCGAAGTGGAAGATCGTGTAAACGAGAACGAACGTCATCTTGCTATCCGACGCGTCCGCGGGACCGAAGACGTCGAGCAAACCGTTCCCCAATGACGCCGGCGTGCGGAATGGCTGACCCGCGATCGTATCGATGATCAGGAACCAGATCGCGATCGCCGAGGCTCCGATCAATCCCGCAATGATGCCGTCATGAAGCAGCGGATGTGGATGATCCGCAAAGTGGTGGTAGCTGGCATTGACTGCCTTCGCATTCCGACGCCACGGAATGATCAACAGCAGCGCAAGGACGACGATCGGCACCCAGACGTGGCCCTCACCGCTCGCATATTGAGTGAGCGACGCGGGAACCATCACCACGGCAAGTACGATTGCTGAGAACGAGGCTACGGCAGGGATGAGCAGGCCGATTGCCCCTAAGCACTCGACGACGCCGACGATGACGCGCATCACCTCGGGGAAGCCGCGCATCGCGGACGCTTGAAAGCCGACCGCAGGCAGGCCAAGAATCTTTGGAACACCCGTGAGCAAGAAGAGACCAGCCAGCAGGATACTCAACGTCCAGACTACGAAGTCGTCGACTGCGCGAGCTCTCGTCATGAGCCACCTCGGCTTCAGAATGGCACCGCCGACACTGCCACTGCACGCGGTGCGTCGCCATCTTCCAGACTACATATGGAATCGCCTGCTGCACTGCCGCCCGAAACACTCGAGGGCTGGTACGCGCTTCATCAGCTCTACACCGTAGAGCGCCGGGCGCTTCGATCGCTCGCGCCCAACGCGCTTCGTGATCTTCGCTGCGTAACGGCTGACAGTCTGGGCGCGATCATGAGCCGGGACGGCGAGGGATGGAGTGCCGTGGTACCGCTCGTCGGATCGACCGCCGACGTTCTGTTCATACACTTTCGGCCGACGCTCGATGATCTGCGCGAGATTCAGCATCGAGTCGACCGGTTGGACGTGATGGACTACCTGCGACCCGCGATGTACTTCCTGAGCGTGACGGAACTCGGATTGCACCAACTCGCCGCACACGGTCAGGACGATCCGCAGCGGGAAGCACGGCTTCGCGCCGAACGCGAGAGTCCGCATACTCTGCGCCGCCTGTACCCGCCGCTCCCGGAAAACATGCCGTACGTCAGCTTCTACCCCATGTCGAAGCGGCGCGACACGGGTCAGAACTGGTACACGCTGCCGCTGCCGGAGCGGAGCAAGTTGATGCACAGCCACGGTCTCACCGGTCGTCGCTACGCGGGCCGGGTTACACAGATCATAACGGGAGCGATTGGCCTGGATAAATGGGAGTGGGGCGTAACGCTCTTTGCGAAAGATCCCGTTGACTTCAAGAAGCTCGTCACCGAGATGCGATTCGACGAGGCAAGCGCGAAGTACGCCGAGTTCGGGGATTTCTACGTCGGGCGGATCGCCGACGCCGACGAATGGGCTGAGGAAGCGATTGCGCGCTGACTGAACAGTGGCGAGTGGTGAGTGACTATTAGTGGCGAGTGGCGAGTGGCGAGTGACGAGCGGTTGATACTCGCCACTCCTCACTCGCCACTCGCCACTTCTCGCTGCGATATTCACGGCGTCTTCTTCTTTTGCCCTCGGCGCCACACGAGAATCACGGCGCCGGCGGCGATGAGAGGCGTGAACACCATCAACAGCCCCGCCCAGAACATGCTCAACGAGAGCACGTCGTCGCTCATGTCGGGTTGCAGTATCATCGGTGGA
>DATBBP010000227.1:0-2887 GCA_036270935.1 Gemmatimonadaceae bacterium | reverse complement strand
CGCCTCTTTACGCGGCGTGCTTCGCGCGGAGGTAGCCGGCGAATTCGCCGGTACATCCTGCAGCTGTGGCTGAGCGGTGCTGTCGCGACCCGCGAGTGCCAGGTCACGACCTAGCGCCGAGGTGTCGCGATTGAGCGCACTGGCGGTGTCTTGCTTTCCGCTGTCCGTCTTGCACGCGCCGAGCGCAACCACGGTGCCGAGCGCGAGCGGCGCTATAAAGCGGCCGATATATTTCGCCATCGATCCCCCCTCCTGGTACGAGTGCGACCTAACGTTGCCGACAGGTTTCCAACTGTCTCAAAAACAACGACTTAGTCCTAGCTTATCGGGCCCCGAAATTCAAGCGCCATGCCGTCGTTGAAGGCCCTGGTTCGACTGCTCCCCTATTACCGCCCTTACCGGTCGAATGTTGCCGTTGGGCTGGGATTGGTAATTGTCTCGTCCGCTCTGGCGAGCGTTGTACCGCTCTTCCTCAGACGCGCGCTCGATGGAATACGCGCTGACGTCGCGCTCCGTAACATCTGGTTACTGGCGTTCGCGATGGTGGGCGTGTCACTCCTCGCGGGCGGATTGCGCTATTGGATGCGCGATCTGCTTAACGGCGTGAGCCGGTGGATCGAGTACGATTTGCGAAACGCGCTTTACGCCGCACTCGAGCGACTCGATCCGTCGTATTACTCCCAAATGCGCACGGGCGATCTGATGGCGCGTTTGACGAACGATTTGAGCGCCGTGCGTATGGCGGTCGGCCCCGCAATCATGTACTTGATGAACACCATCGCCGGCGGTGCGTTCGCGCTCTTCTTCATGCTGCGCATCGATGCGCGTCTAACGGGCATCGCCGTTTTGCCGATGTTGCTGCTGCCGGTGATCGGCATCTGGATGGGCAGACGCATCCACGAGCGATTCGAGGCAGTGCAAGAGCACTTCGGCGAGCTGACCATACTCGCGCAGGAGAATCTCTCCGGTGTTCGCGTCGTTAGGGCGTACCGTCAGGAGGCAGCCGAGATTCGGCGCTTCGACGCAATGAATGACGAGTACCTCGCCAAGAACATGCGCCTCGCCCAGCTCTACGGGGCCATGCATCCAGCATTCGTTCTGCTCGCCGGGATCGGCATGGTCACCGTGCTCTGGATCGGCGGCGTACTAACGATCCGGGGGACGATCAGCATCGGCTCGTTTGTCGCCTTTGGGCTCTACCTCGGCATGCTCACCTGGCCCCTCATTGCACTTGGATGGGTCATCAATCTCTTCCAGCGCGGCGCGGCCTCGATGTCCCGGCTTCTCGATATTCTGGACGCACGGTCGGTGCTCGCTGAGACCACGAGCCCGCGGCCCTTGCCTCACTCAGCCAAGGGGAGCGGCCGGACGATCGAATTCCGCGATGTCGGATTCTATTATCCAGGCACCGAGAAAAGTGACCACGGGCATCCGCGTTGGGTGCTCCGACATGTCTCCTTCACAGCCCCCGCCGGCGCGACGATTGGCATAGTGGGCTCAACGGGGAGCGGGAAAAGTGCGTTGATGGATTTGGTACCGCGCTTTTACGATCCCCAGGAAGGACAGATTATCGTAGACGGCGTCCCGATCCGTGAGCTGGACCTCGTGACATTGCGCACGGAAAGCGGCTATGTACCTCAGGAATCTTTTCTGTTTAGCGACACCATCGCCAGCAATCTCGCATACGGAGCATCCACGCAAGACGCGGGACGATGGGCAGCCGACGTGGCGCAGTTGTCGGAGACAATCGAGCAGTTTCCGGGTGGATTCGATACCATGCTGGGGGAGAGGGGTATCAACCTCTCCGGCGGCCAGAAGCAACGGGCCGCGCTTGCTCGTGCGCTCGCACGCCGGCCGAACATCGTGCTCCTGGACGATGCGCTGTCAGCGGTCGACACGCACACCGAAGCCGAGATTCTTCACGCGCTTCGGACAACATTGGCAGGACGCACGGCACTCATCGCGTCGCATCGCATCAGTGCGATACGTGACGCGAGTTGGATCATCGTGCTGGAAGGTGGAGAGATCGTCGAGCAAGGGCAGCATGAAGAGCTGCTTGCAGCCGGCGGACGGTATTGGGCGCTCCTCAACAGGCAGCAGCTCGAGGACGCAATCGAGGACGAGGACGAGGAGATCGAGTCGGCGCAGCCAGTAACGAACACCCGATCAGATCAATGACGCGCGTGGAAGCAAAGACACATCCGCTGTCGTCCTCACCAGGGGGCGCGCCAGTGGCAGACGAACGCCTCACCGCGCTCGAGCACCAGCTCCGCGCGGCGCTGGAAGAAGTCGCCGACCTGCGCGCGCGCGACCAGCTCAAAACGCAGTTTCTGGCGAACATCTCGCACGATCTGCGCACGCCGCTCACCGCGGTGATCACGCACGCCGAGATTCTGCGCGACGGTCTCCTCGGTCCGCTTTCGGATCGCCAGATGGAGAGCATCAACGGAATCATCAGCGGCGGGCGACAGCTGCTGGCGCAGGTCGGAGAGATTCTCACGTATGCGAAGGGCGCCGCCAATCAGCTGACGCTTGTGGCAGCGAGCTTCTCGATCGCCGACGTGCTGCAGCAAGTCCGCACGCTCAACGAGTCCTTGCTCGCGCGAAAGCGCCTGCAAATCCACGTCGAGGTCGATCCGAGCACGCCGATGATCGTCGCCGATCGCGAGAAGGTGACGCACATCGTCGGCAACCTCTTTGGCAACGCGATCGATTTCACGCCAGCCGGCGGCAGCGTGTGGCTGAAGGCGCAGCAACGACGACGCGTGGAGCGGGCGGAATTGCTCGTGGAGGTAGGTGATACCGGTGTCGGTATCGCGCCGGAACATCACGATTTGATCTTTCGCGAATTCGCCCAGGTCGACGCGACTCCGTCGCGTCCGCATCA
>DATBBP010000226.1:0-7487 GCA_036270935.1 Gemmatimonadaceae bacterium | reverse complement strand
GCGTGGCGAAGCCGGGCGCCTTGGCGCGAGCGGCGGAAGATTCGTCGTTCGCGGTGCGGGCGCGAGGACTCGCCTCGTTAGGCCTGATCGACAGCGCCGACGCGATCATCGATCCGCCGTGGACCGTCGACTGCACGCCCGTGCCCCATCCGCGAAACTGCACGCAGGCGTATTTCTGGACGATTCACGGCATCAGCCATGGACTGGGCCTGGCCGTGCACGATCCGGCGCAGTTCTACTACGGCGACCGGACCTACCAACCCGGCGATGCATTCACAATCGAGCCGGGGATCTACATCAGCACGCGCGCGCTGGCCGCGCTGCCCGATACGCCACGCAATCGTGCCTACATCGCACGGGTCCGGCCCATCGTTCAGAAATATGAGAATACGGGCGTGCGGATCGAAGACGACTATATCGTGACACAGTCGGGCGTCGAGCGGATCAGCGCCGGTGCGCCACGCGAGATCGCGGAGATCGAGGCGCTCGCGAAGCTCCGCGGCACGAAGCCCCTTCCATAGCGGCGCACTTGTCAACCTGAGGAGCGAAGCGAAGGATCTAGTGTGTCGTATTTGAAATCCCGATAGCGGGAAAAAACTGGGCCGCTGATAGCGCTGACACGGCGCTGAAACCGCTGACGATCTCCTCGGCATCGAGGCCTTCACGCACACGGTCAGATTGTTTGCCTTGTGAAGCGCGTCGGCGAGACTTAAGAGAGCAATCGACACCGGTGCGTGGACCTCTCCGCGCAGACGGAACACGTCAGCAGTGTCAGCGCCGTGTCAGTGGCTTCTGCGGCCCAGCTTTCCTGACCTCGCACAAATTCCCGGAATTTCCCGAAGAACATTGATTAGCTGAGGATGACAAGCTATTCGGCACGAAGCGCGACCGCCGGATCCACCTTAGCCGCTCGAACGGCGGGCAAGAGACACGCGGCAACACCGACAGCTCCGATGATCGCGGCGACTGCGCCTAACGTCATCGGATCATGCGGCGCGACGCCGAACAGGAGACCGCGCAGGAGTCCGGTCGTCACGAGCGACCCCGTTAGGCCCACAGCGAGGCCAATTCCGAGCAGGACGCCGCCTTCGCCGAGCACCATGCGGAGCACGCGCGACGCGTCGGCGCCGAGGCTCATGCGGATCCCGATCTCCTGCGTTCGTGCGCTGACCGAGAAGGCGAGCACGCCCGCGATCCCGACCATCGCAATGACCATCGCCAAGACGCCGAACGAAGCAATGAAGAGGGCGTTCAAACGGCGCGGGGCCACTGTTGCATCGCGGACGTCCTCGAGCGTAGCGACGTTCTCGATGAGTTGACGCGGATAGAGCTCGCGAATCGCACGTAGTGCCGCAGGCTGGATTAGCGTCGGGTTGGACCGTGTGCGAATCACCATCGCGCCGCTGAAGATCTCCTCCTGCGCGATCGGCTGGAATACGGTTGGCGTCGGGTCGGTGTCGAGACCGGCGTCGCGAGTGTCGCCGACGACGCCCACAACCGTACGCCAGTCGCCGGACACCGGTATGAACTTCAGTACTTCGCCCGTCCATGCGATTCGTCGGCCGATCGGATTCTCGCCTCCGAACAAGCGCTCGGCGAGCGTCGCGTTGATGATGGCGACGCGCGCGGACCCGCGGCGATCGGTGGTCGAGAACGCCCGGCCTTGAAGCAGCGGAATGCCCGCGGCTTCGAAGTACGTCGGATCTGCAGTCTTGTACACGCCACGCGGCATCGCTTCGCCAGCCGCGAGCGCACGTCCCTCAGCTTTCACCTCGAGGACGAAGAATGAGTTGCGCAGGGGAACGTTCGAGCCGACGGAAGCAACCTGCACGCCTGGCAGCGCCGCAATGCGATCACGCATGCGCTCGTACATCGCCAGCTTCGCTGGCTGATCCAACGCATTCGTCTCGATTGGAGCTTCTATCGTGAGCACGTTCTCAGCGCGAAGACCCGTCTCAACGGAGTTGAGCTTCGTGAGCGTGCGGACGAGCAGGCCCGCCGCCGTGAGCAGGACCATACAGACAGCGAGCTGCGCCACGACAAGCGACTGTTGTAGCCGCTGACGCGCGCGGCTCGCGGTGGTGCGTTTGCCGGCGGCGCTCAACGACGCTTCATGCGCGACCTGTGGAACGAACGACAGCACGACCGCCGCGGCGATGCTGGTGAGGAGGCCGACCGTGAGTACGAGCCCGTCGACGCGAATCTCATCGGCGCGCGGCGTGAGCTGTGCCGCGAAGGCGACAAGCAGCTTGAGGCCTGCAAACGCGACGAGAACGCCTAACGCGCCGCCGACGAGTGCGAGCGCTAGATTCTCGGCGAGCAAGAGCCGTCGCAGGCGCCAGCTCCCGGCGCCCAGAGCGGCGCGAACGAGCATTTCACGCTCGCGTCGCACGCCACGCATCAATGTCAGGTTCGCAACATTTGCGCAGGCGATGAGCAGAACAAATGTCGCGGCGCCCATGAGGAGCCAGAGCGTGAGCGAAGCCCGCTCGTTGAGCGCGAGCCGCAGGGGCGAGACGCTGATGTCGTACTTCGCCGCACGCTCGTACGCCTCCGGATGATCCGCACGCACGTTGGTGCCAATGCGCGCGATTTCGGCTCGTGCCTGTTCGACAGTGGCGTTAGGCGCGAGACGCGCGAAAACCTCGGTCATGCGGTGCGTGCGCCCCTGCTTCATCGTCGCGCTGAGATGGTGAGGACTCGTCACCATGTTCACGAACAGGTCCGTCTTCGTCGGATACTGGGGCGTCCGCTGCACGATGCCGACAATCGTCGACGCCATGTCATTGACGCGGACGTGCCGGCCGATCACCGTCGGGTCGCCGCCGTAGTGCTGCATCCAGAATGTGTGCGAGAGCACGGCGACCGGTGCCGCCGCCGGTCCGTCGTCCTGCGCGCTCGTCAGGCGGCCGAGCACTGGCGCGAGACCCAGAACCTCGAAGTAGTTGCCGCTGATGACGCCAGCCTGCACGTGGACAGGCTCGTCTCCCTCGACCATCGTGAACGTCAACGACGAGAACTCGGCCACGCTGCCGAGCGTCTTCGACGCAGAGCGATAATCGATGACCTCCGGAACGGAGAAGCCAACGTTGTCCTGGCCCGCGCCCTTTGCCGATTGGCGTAGATAGACGAGGCGGTCGCCCTGACGGTTCGGGAGCGGCCGCAGGAGCGTGCCACGGAGCAGCGTGAACATCGCGGTGTTGGCGCCGATGCCTAACGCGAGCGTCAGGATGACGGCGAGGGCGAAGCCGCGGGCCTTGTACAGGCTGCGGAACACGCGGCGGAGGTCGGAGGGGAAGGACATGGCAGTTAAGGGCTGACTCGCTGTGCGTTCTCGCTTGCTTTCTCCCAGACACGACGTTCCTGCTCGCGGAGCTCGGGGGTGAGCTCGGCGCCAAAGTCCTCCTGCTCGAAGACCTGCCGAATCTCGAGCACGGATTCTTCGCCGGTCGGGTTCGGACAGCGTTTCGCCCATTCGATGGCTTCGTCGATCGATCGACATTGCCAGAGCCAGAAGCCTGCGATGAGCTCCTTCGTCTCCGCGAACGGACCGTCGACGACCGTGCGCTTGCTGCCGGAGAACAGGATTCGCGCGCCTTTCGAGCTCGGCTGGAGACCTTCGCCAGCGAGCATGACACCGGCCTTCACCAACTCCTCGTTGTACTTGCCCATTGCCGTAAGCATCTCGGTGCTTGGAAGCTGCCCATCTTCGGTGTTGGCGTTCGCCTTGACGATGACCATGAAACGCATGGAAGTAGGGGCTAGGGGTCTAGAGAGTAATTGCTGGGGCTTCGAGTGTGCCCGCTTCTACCTACACGTCGAATGAGCGGAAGCGAAATCGACACTCAGCCAAAAATTCCTGCAAGCCGAGAATTTGTGCGAGTTTAGGCCGCAGCTCGGCACAGATCCCTTACAGGGATTGGCCTGTGGTCCATTATCCCGGGGACCTCACTTCGGCAGCCGAGCTCAATCGGGCGGCGCGTTCGCGTCTACCAGATCCGCGCGCGCACACTGTCCGGACGCACCATCGCATCCCCCTCCTTGCATCCCCAGGCCTGCTTGAACTCCGGCATGTTGCTGAGCGGGCCGTTCACGCGCCACTTCGCGGGCGAGTGCGGATTCGTCGCGACTTGCAACCGCTGCGCCTCAGGACGCTGGATCTCGCGCCAGATTTGCGCCCAGCTCAGGAAGAAACGCTGCTCGGGCGTAAATCCGTCGATCGCAGCGATCCGCTCGCCACGCGCGCGCTTCGCGGCAAGCGCCTTTTCGAGCGCGGAGTACGCGATCGTGAGGCCACCGAGGTCACCAATGTTCTCGCCTAACGTCAACCGGCCATTCACGTGTGTCGTCGAGTCGACCACCGTGTACGCGTTGAACTGATCGACGATGCGTTGCGCCTCCGTCTTGTACTTCGCCGCGTCTTCAGCCGTCCACCAGTCCCGCAGATTGCCCTGCGCGTCGAACTGTCGGCCCTGATCGTCGAATCCGTGGCTCATCTCATGGCCAATCACGGCGCCGATACCGCCGTAGTTCACGGCGTCGTCCGCGTTCGGATCGAAGAACGGCGGCTGGAGAATTCCAGCCGGAAACTGGATCTGATTCAGCGTTGGGCTGTAGTTCGCGTTGACGGTCGGAGGAACCATTGTCCACTCAGTGCGGTCGACGGGCTTGCCGAGTCTCGCCCAAGCGCGGCGGCGATTCCACTCGGCGGCGGCCGCCACGTTCTCGTAGTATGCGCCCGGCTTGATGAGGAGGGCGGAGTAAT
This sequence comes from Gemmatimonadaceae bacterium, assembly GCA_036270935.1. Lineage (GTDB taxonomy): Bacteria > Gemmatimonadota > Gemmatimonadetes > Gemmatimonadales > Gemmatimonadaceae > AG2. The sequence continues at coordinate 2,722 of DATBBP010000226.1, read as the reverse complement.
CGCGCCACGTATCCGGGTACGCGACTTTGCGCAGAAACGCGTCCAGCTTCGCGGTTGCTTGCTGCTTGGTCGCGGAGCTCATCCAATCCAGCTGCGCGATGCGCTCCCGCAGCGCCGTCACGAGATTGTCTACCATCTGCACCGCTCGCGCGCGTGCTTCGGGCGTGAACGTCCGCTTCACGTACTCCTGCCCCACTGCCCAGCCTAACGCGCCGTTGGTCGTGGTCGCGCAGCGACGCCACCGCGGCTCCTGCTCTTCGACGCCTCGCATCACGGTACTGTTGAAGCGAAAGTCTTCGGCGACGAACGAGGGTCCGAGTGTCGGCGCGGCGCTCGCCGCGGCATGCCAACGCAGGTACGACTTCCAATCGTCGAGCGGTACTGTGGTGAGCAGCGAATCGAGGGCGGTGAAAAACGTCGGTGTCCGTACGTTCACCGTCGTCGCGCGGGCACCGCCGACGGCGGCGAGGTAGCGGTGCCAGTCGATGTGGGGCGTCATTCGCTGAAATTCAGCGACGGTCATCTTGTGATAGACGGCATTCGGATCGCGCATCGCGACGCGCGGCAGCGCAGCGCGAGCGAGTTCCGTCTCCAGCGCCATCACGTGATCGGCATCACTTGCCGCTTCGGACGCGGGCACACCGGCGAGCGCGAGCATGCGCGCGATGTGCTCGACGTACTGGTGTCGCAGATCTTCCGAGCGTGCGTCGGTTTTGAGGTAGTACTCACGATCCGGAAGGCCCAAGCCGCCCTGGTTGGCTGACACGATTGTTTCCTTGTTGTTCTTCGGGTCAGCCGAAGGCGTCATCGCGAAAGGCGCTAGTCCGTTTCGCTGGTCGGAGGCCCCGAACACGCCGATGAGATCGGCGGTGGTCTTTATTCTGCCTATAGCATCCAGTGTCGGCCGGAGCGGCTCGATGCCGCGCGCGGCGATTCCCGCGCTATCCATGCAGCTCGCGTAGAAGCTGCCGACTTTCCATTGACTCGTACCCGGCCTCACTGTGGCCGCGCGAATCGCGGCGGCATCGTCTTCGAGAATCGAATGCACGACTGCTTCGTTCTTGTCGCTGAGCAAGCCGAAGCTGCCAAGGCTCGTTTTATTGGCTGGAATTTTCGCGGTCCGCAACCAACCGCCGTTGGCGAAGTCGAAGAAGTCGGAGCAAGCGGAACATGTGGTGTCCATGTTTGCCCGGTCGATGACATTCGCGGTCGTGGACTGCGCGCGAGCAGTGCAAATGAATGCAACGGCGCACGAGGAGCAGACCGCAACCATGCGTAGCAATCGCATCGCGCTTTCAGGGGAAGTGATTGTGAGCTGGCTAACAGTTTACGCGAAGAGAGCCTTGCCGAGTCGTGAAACGCGGCGTACTAGTGAAAAGTACATTCCAGTCGAGCAAGGACGAACAACTATGATCGGTGGCGATGATCTCATCACGACGTTTGCAGAACAGCGGCAACTGCTGCTGAAGCACACGGCGGACATTCTTCGGAACGATACGCTCCCGGCGACATCGGCGTCGGAGGAACGCGAGGGGAGGTTATCGGCGATTCTCGTCTCCTCACTCGAGCAGTTGAAGGTTGCCGAGGAAGAGCTGGTGGAGCGCACTGAAGCGCTTGCAAAGATGCGCGATGAGCTCGAGGAGCGGATTTATGGCATACGGCAGCTGTTCGATCTCGCGCCGGTCTGCCTCCTCGTCACTGACACCTACGGCAGCATCGTCGAGACGAATCTTGCGTGCGCGCAACTCCTGAGGCGTGATTGTTCAGAGCTCCACCGTCAGCCGATAGCGCGCTTCATAGCGCCTGACGAGCGGCGAGGCTTTCGGGAAAGTCTCGCACGAGTCGTGGCGGCAGAGGGCGTAAGCGATTGGCGATTCCTGCTCAATCGTCCGACCGATACAGCGCTCCGCGTGAGCGCGGCGGTGAGCATGCTCAAAAATGCCGGGATCAAGATCGGCGCCCGATTGCTCTGGTCGATCCGTGTTGTCGAGGGGCCAGACGGCGGGCTCGCAGCCTAACGAGAGCGCGGCGCTACCACCATTTCGGAGGCGCGGTGAGGTGTAAGGCGATCGATCCGGTCTCGAGGCTCATGGCCGCGGTGGCCTGTACCTCGAGGCGCCGCGCAGGCGAGGCGAGTCGTGGCGCGCGACTCGCGATGGCTTGCGCGAGTCTCACCTGAACCAGTGGCGACAGCGAAGATTGATACTCTTTGCACGCCGTGAGGTCCTCGGGATTTACCCCGATGAGAAGGGCGAGCCGTTCGCACGTCAATCCGTCTTCTTCGCGGATTTGAGCGAGTAGCGCCGCGGCGCGATTGTTCTTCCGTACGGATGGCATTGCAACCAGCCACGATTGAGAGGGGCCAGCTCAGCGTTGCAAGCCCCGTGCGAGACGGTCTTCATACACCGCGCCCGGTCTCAATGAATCAATAAACACGAATGCCGTTGGGCGAGAGTGCGCGAGTCGGGCGGTCGCGTCGACGACATACGGCGAGGTGGCCAGTACATACTTCGGCTGGTAGTGGTCGAGGAGCTCGCCAACGATTGCCGTTTGCTCGCTCGCGGTGCGTTCGCGCGCGTACTCGGCGGCGGTAACCGACGTGATCGGGACGGCGAGCCGTCCTGTATACAAGTATACTGACGCTTCGGCGTCGGACGCGATCACGTCGCGCGGTTGCGTCGCACGCGCGACCCACGCGAGCTGCGGAAGCAGGCGACGCGCG
>DATBBP010000225.1:0-3491 GCA_036270935.1 Gemmatimonadaceae bacterium | reverse complement strand
GGGTACCATCCGGCCGGCGGAAGGTGTGGCTCGCAATGTCCGCCAGTTCCGGCGACGGCTCTCGCGAGAGCAGCGCCGGCTCGTTGGCCTAACGAACGATCTCGCGCATGCGGCGCAGTTCGTCGAGCGCCGAGGCGAGCTCGCTTTCGCCGTCGCTCGAATTCGAACGGCAGTGCTCGAGCTCGAGTGTCCGTCGTATCAGATCGAACCGCGCGTCGATCCGCTCCCAGAGCAAGGGTGGTAACTTCTTCGACTTGATGAGCACATCCTCACGCACCGCGACCTTGCCGAAATCATGGAGCAACGCAGCGAATCGCAGCTCACGGAGCTGCTTCCGCGTGAAGTGCATGTGCCGGTATCGTCCGCCGCCTGCGCGCTCGACTGCCTCGGCCAGCCCGATGCTGAGCGTCGCGACGCGAAGGGAGTGACCAGCCGTTGTCGGATCACGCTGGTCGATTGCTGTCACTGACGCCTTGACGAAGCTCTCGAGCATTCGCTCGATCCGCGCATAGAGACGCGCGTTTTCGATCGAAATTGCGGCCTGGCTCGCCAGCGAGCGCGCGAGCTCGACTTCGCGCGTCGTATACGGAAGAACATAACGATCGGCGGCCTCCTTGCCCGTTATTTGGGCGCGAGGGTCCGACTTGCGATTCACGAATATGAGCACGCCGACGAGACGATCTCGATGGTCGACCAACGGGACGATGAGCATTGAACGCCGACGATAGCGGTACTTCTCATCGAACCTCGGGTCCATCACGAAACTCGCGTCTGCGGGCAAGTTGTACGCGTCGTCGATGACGACAAGCTTCTTCGTCATGGCAGCGTGCCCGACGATGCTGCTGTCGTCAACCGGCAACGGTGGCAGGCCGATATCGAAGTTCTGAATTGTGTCGAAGTCGACGTGGGCGAGATGAAGCGTTGTGGGCGCATCGTCGTCGCTGTCACCGAGAAGCAGCCCGACGCCATCGCTTTCGGTAACGCGTTTGCCGAGTTCAACGATCTCTCGGAGCAACTGCTCCCGATCGCGCTCGAGCATGAGCGACATCCCGAGCCTGTTCAGCTCGCGGAGATCGCGTCTCGCCCTCGCCAGGTCCCGTCGTCGTCTGGTTGCTGACAGAAGCGCGCACGACAACTCGCAAGCGGCCGCAAGGAGCCGGTGGTGGACTGCCGGCGAGCTGATCCCGGCAATCGATATTATGGCGCGTTCGCCGAGTGCGCTTTCCGCTTGCGCGTCGGCCGAAACGAGCACGACGTGCCGTGCCAAACGTCGAAGCTGATCGACACGGTCGAGCATCGACTCGTCAACGATCACGACGGCCGGCACGCCGGTGTTGCTGCCGGACGCCAGCAACTCGTCCACTGAGTTACTTGCGTCGTCGGCCGCATCCGCATCGGTTGCCAAGCTCGGCGGATTGCGATACACGCGACAAGCGAACGCGCTCCGCCTTGGATCACCCGCCACGTCCGCCCTCGATGAGTACTGACGTCTATCTCGGGTGAATGACGCGTGCCGAAAGGGCTAGCGACTCGCATGCGGACCGTCGACACTTGGTCCACTGTCTTGACCGACGCGCGCTCGGCCCTTAGAGATAACCGCGCTTGAGCAGGAACTGTCCCGCCTTGGCGTAATACTGATCTGCGGGGAGCTCCCAGCCTAACGTGTCCGCAAGCCGATCGTAGGTGTTGAACAGGAACGCAACATAAAACGCGTCGACGATTGCTTCGCGAGTGACGCCGGCATCGAGCACTGGCTGGATGTCATGCGCCGAAAGCGAATCCGGAGCGAGCGTGAGTTTCTCGAGAAGTCCGAGCATCGCGCGGAGCTTCTCGCTAATCGGTGCCGTCTGGTAGTCGGCCAGCACGAGCTCCGTGACGCCATCGCCTAACGCCGCCTCCGCGACCGCGGAGTGAGCATTCGTTCAAAAGACACACTGATTGCGTCGCGACACGAATGCGGCAAAGGTCTCGCGCTCACCCACCGACCAAGCCGAGGGCCCGCGCATGACCTGCTGCGTGAGCTGCGAGAACGGTCTGCCGAAATACTCCTTGCGATACGTGAGCGTCCGAACGACGCCTGGTGCGTGTCCAGCCATGATTCGCATTGCGGCGAGCTTGAGTTTGTCACCAAGCGAATGGCCGCGATGGACTCGCTTCAGTCTCATGATTTGTCTTTGGTGTTCTCGAGGGCGGCGAGGCCGGCCAGAAGACGATGGCGCGAGGCACCCAACGCGGCGCTCACGATGATCTCGAACAGCTCGTCATCGTCGTACTTCTTCTGAAGCTGCGCCAGATCCTCGTCCGTCACCTGGTATGCGTGATCGTGAATCTTGTCGATCAGCTGCTGTAGCTCGGGGGGAAGGCTCTTTCGATCTGCCGCGGCGTGTCGAAGCGCTTCGTCGGTCTCACCGGCTCCATCGAGAGCTCGCTCGAGCACCTGATCGCGCAGCGTCGCGTGCGGGTCTTTCATGCGCAGATAATGAATAGGCCTTTTTGCATCGATGGAAGCCCCAGCCGCAATCTTTGCGCCCTTGCGAGGCTCGAGTCCCGCACCAAAGTTAGGCGCCGTGCGCGCGTCCAATTCCCCCATGCGGTCGACGGTGGCCGGCTCGCTCCGACGCGAGCTCAGCGCCGGCGCGCTGACCGCGCTGGTCATCGGCGAGGTCGTGGCTGTAGGGATATTCCTGACGCCCGCGAGCATGGCGCGCACTCTCGGATCGCCCCTCTGGCTGCTGATCGTGTGGCTGATCATGGGCGTGATGGCGCTGAGCGGCGCATTGTGCTATGGCGAGCTTGCAGCTCGGCTGCCGCAGGCGGGCGGTGGTTACGTCTATCTGCGCGAAGCGTATGGCCGCGCCGTCGCTTTTCTGTATGGCTGGAAGTGTCTATTGGTGATGGACCCGGGGATCACTGCCGCCTTGGCCGTCGGACTCGCCAGCTACGTGAGCTACATGGCCCATTTCTCGGCGGGCGGTGAGAAGCTCGTGGCAATCGCCGCGATCGCGGGCGGTGCGCTCGTGAGTGTCGCTGGTGTCTCGCTGGGCGCGCGCGTGATGCAGTGGCTCACTGCATTCAAGATCGGCGCGCTGGCGCTGATTGCCGTCCTGGCGTTCTCCTTACGCGCCGGACACTGGGGAAACTTCTTGCCTTTCGTCACGCAGCGCGCCGGATCCACGCCATTGCCTGGTGCTCTCGCGCCCGCCCTCGTCGGCGCGTTCTTCGCGTTCGGCGGTTGGTGGGAGATCGGCAAGCTCGCGGGCGAGGCTCGCGATCCAGCGCGGACGCTGCCGCGCGCACTGGCGTTGGGTGTTGTCGCGGTTACCGCGATCTACGTCGTCACGACCGGCGTGTTTCTCTATCTCATACCGCTCGAACACGTGACATCGAGTGAAGCCTTCGCCGCCGCGGCAGGCGAGGCGTTGTTCGGACGCGCTGGAGGGAGCGTCTTCGCGGCGATCGTGATCGTGGCGGTCGCGGGGAGTATTCTCGCG
>DATBBP010000224.1:0-2432 GCA_036270935.1 Gemmatimonadaceae bacterium | reverse complement strand
TCCCGTTGCAACGTTCGCGACGTCAATCGTGGCGGAAGCAATCGCGTCCCCAGAACCGGCACGTACGACTCGGCCATGGATGACTCCTGCCGTAGCCGATTGCGCGCGGACGACGGCGAGTGGGACGAGATAGAGAAGAAGACTCTCGAGGAGTCGAATTACGCGATGGCGCATCGAGTAGCCGGAACGTCGTGGCTGTGGCGTCGTATGGACGAATCGTACAGTAGCTCACGTACCTTACAGGAGGCTTACTGCGACTAGATATAAATGCTGGATAATCTCCTTGTTGCATGAGGCCGACGCTAGTCGCCACTTCCGCGCGCGATAGTTTATGATACGCTCATGAGCGGAGCAGCATCACGTGGCGGCTGGGGTCGTGGCGTCAGCCGCCTTGCGGTCCTCGTCGTCATTGCTGGCGCTTTGACGCTGCGCGTTCAGAACCAGTCGATCGGCAGTCGGTTCGTCGCCTCGCTCCGTATCGCGCGACCAGCAGCCGTGACCGCCGCGGTAACCACCGTCGGCGGCTCGAACAGTCGACAACTGCAAAATGTGGTCGCCGGCATCGTCGCGGAATCCACGACTGTCGGGCGCGATGAGCCCGACCGCGCGATGAGAGACGTTGCCGAAGCGAGTCGCATGGCCGGTTTTCGTGTTCGCGCGCTGCATACTCGCACCGACGTGCCGAGGCTGTTCGTAACCGGCGAGCACCGCATCGAGACGCGCGTGCGAAACGACCAACTGAGCACACTACTCGTCGAAGCCGGATTTCCACGGCGTTCGCTACCCACTTCGCTCGACAACGCGCCGATCTCGCTCGTGACGCCACGCGGCGCGCGCGCCGAGTTCGGGAACTGCCCCGCACCGGTGGCGAACACGATTCAGGCGCAGATACAGGGGCCACCACCGCCGTCCACCGACAATGGCAATTGCATCGTGCTCACGGAGACCCCGCTCGCGGCTGTCACGTTGCCTTCGGCACTGGATACCGCAGCTGTGATGACGATTGCCTTGGAGCTGTCCGGAATGAGCCCCAATCAAGCGCGCGACTTTAGACGGCTCTTCGGTTGGTCGTCAGCCATAACGATCGCTCCACCGAGATTCATGCGCTCGTACGAGCTCACCTCGGTGGGTGGCGCACCGGCGATGCTGATGATCACTGGCGGCCGCCGAGGACCAACCTACGTGCTGGCCTGGGTTAAAGACGGCATCGTGTTCACGATCACCGGCTATGGCAGCTCTGCCGACGCCGCTTCGCTTGCCGCTTCGGTGAACTGATGCGTGAGGCGGTCGCAATCGAGACGCACAGCCTGCGCAAAGCGTTCGGCCCTCAGATCGCCGTCCGCAATCTGACGCTGAGCGTACGCGAAGGTGAGATCTTCGGTTTCCTCGGCCCTAACGGCGCAGGAAAGAGTACGTCGATCAAGATGCTGCTCGGACTCGTTAGGCCGACGGCGGGCGAGGGAACCGTGCTCGGTGCACCGATCGGGGATGTCGATGTGCGGCGCCAGATCGGGTTTCTGCCGGAGGACTTTCGCTTCTATGAATGGCTGACGGCCATCGAGCTGCTCGAGCTGCATGGCCGGCTTGCGGGCATGACAACGGCGCGTGCGCGGTCGCGAGCACCCGAAGCGCTCGAGCTGGTCGGCATCGCGCCGCACGCGCATCGCCGGCTGCGGGGATTCTCGAAGGGCATGCTCCAGCGACTCGGCCTCGCGCAGGCGCTCATACACGAACCGCGCGTCTTATTCCTCGACGAACCGACCTCCGGTCTCGATCCAATGGGACGACGACTGGTGAGAGACATCATTCGTGCTCAGCGCGACCGCGGTGTGACCGTGTTCCTCAATTCGCATCTTCTGAGCGAGATCGAAGTGACGTGCGACCGTGTCGCGTTCATCAACAACGGCGAGATCGTGGCAAGTCGGGAGCTCACCGCATCCGAGAACGGAAGTGCACGTCGGATACGCATCCGAGCTCGGAATATCCCAGCCGCTGTTTTCGATCAGCTCGGCGCGTATGTAACGTCGCCGATTCGTCCGAGCTCGCAGGTGGATGAGTACACTTTTGACGTCTCGTCCGAAGATGTTCTCCCGGAGATCGTGCGTCGGTTGGCGCTGAGCGGCGCCGACGTTTTTGAGCTCTCTCCGGAACCCACGTCGTTGGAAGAAACGTTCATGCAACTCGTCGGCGAGGACCGCGGCTTGTGAGACCACTTTGGATCATGGCGGGCGTCACCTTTCACGAGGCCGCTCGGCGTCGAATTCTCTGGACGGCCCTGGCCGCCGCTGCGATACTCCTCGCGATCTTTGCCATCGCGCTCCGATTGCAGGTTCTCGAGTTTCAGGGCCGGCCGATGTCGCCCTTCGTGCGCTATCAGGTCGAGAGCGGCATGCTGATGGTGGGGTTGTACACCTGCGACCTGCTGGCGGTCG
>DATBBP010000223.1:0-2461 GCA_036270935.1 Gemmatimonadaceae bacterium | reverse complement strand
CTGTCTGACGGTGAGCCATCGAAGTCCGGGATGTGCACGGCCCCGTGCACGATCACGCTTTGCCAATCGAATAGGCCTTGCACCTCGTCGACCTCGAAAGCGACCCAGGGATGATGAAGCAGCGTCGCGACCTTGGTGCCGTGGCTCGTTCGGCCGTGGAGCCAGCCATCCGAGTAGAGGAAATGCACCGGCTCGATGTCGACGCGGTCGTGGAATGTGAACGCGAGACGTCCAACATTGTTTCGCTGGAGGAGCGCGTCGCACTCCGCTCGGGATAGCATCCGAAAGCTGGGAGCGGCAGACCGGGAAGCAGTTGCTCGTGTTCCTGCTCGTTTCTTGGTGGTCTTTTTCATCGATGGTCGGCTCCGGTCGTGAATCGGCACGTGGTTGGCCCGCCCAGCAAATGTGCCTCGCTCCCCAATCAAATCGCCATTGGGCGCTCGCTCACCCGCTGTCGGGCGTTTCCCTACATAGATTCAGGCGGTCCCCGAGGGCTTCTTCCTCTTGCGCCGCGCATACTTCGAGGACTTTCAATCGCGGGACTCTGCAGTGTCCGTTATCAGCCAGGTCGACCGATCAATGATTCCGGCGCCGCCGCGGCTGGAGCGGGGATCCCCGCCTTCGCCTGAGCCACGGGCAATGGGATCGACGGCGCTTCGTATACCGCTCGTGATCAAGCTGCTCGGCGCCAATGCGCTGGCGCTCGCCATCGTTCTCGCGGTCAGCTATGCACTCTCTCCCAATGGACCGTCGGTTCTTGGAGTGATCCTCGCCACGGTCGCCGCCATGACGACGTTCGGGGTACTGGCGGCGATCGCGTTGCTTCCACTCCGCGGTATCGAGGCGGTCGCATCGCGCGTATGGCGCGGCGATTTTGGCGCTCGTGTCGACGCATCGCTCGTCGCCGACCGCGACATGAAGCGCATCGGAACGACCTTCAATTTGCTCCTGGACGGCCTCGTCGCGGATCGCGCGCGCATGCGCGCGCTGGCCACAGCGGTGATCGACGCCGGCGATCGCGAGCGCGCCAGTCTCGCGCGAGAGTTACATGACTCCACCGCGCAGCAGCTCGCAGCGCTCGTCCTTCAGCTCAGCGCGGCAGCTCGCGACTCGGACGACACCGCGCTCGTGGAGCGTCTCGATGCCATGCGAGATCAGGCGAAGGCGACGCTCGAGGAGGTTCGGCTGCTGTCGCACACGGTCCATCCGCGCGTTCTCGACGATCTGGGGATCGTCGCTGCGCTCAAGAAGCTCGGACGCGAGGTTGGCGATGTCAGTGGAATCGACATCGAGGTCACGTCGGATACTCGTGGCCAGGCCGTCCCGCCGACCGCCGCCGCCGTTTTGTATCGAGTGGCGCAAACCGCCGTGCACAACGTCGCAAAGCACGCGGCGGCCGACCACGTCGACCTTCGCCTAACGGTTCACGGATCGGACGCGGTCCTCGAAGTAATCGACGACGGGCGCGGCTTCGACGTCGAGGATGCAGAGAAGCGCCGCCCCGGCATGGGACTCTTCACGATGCGCGAGCGCGTCGCGCTCGCCGGCGGTCGCTTCGACGTCCGAAGCACGCTCGGCTCCGGCACGCGCATCACCGCGGCGGTGCCGCTGACAGACCTCCTCCACCATAAGAACAACGGAGCATTGCATGAGTGATGGCGAGATCCGGGTCATTCTCGCTGATGACCACACCGTCGTCCGCACTGGCCTCAAGGCGGTCCTCGGCGCGGCGCGCGACATCCACGTCATCGGCGAGGCGCAGAATGGCCGCGAAGCCGTGGCGATGGCGGAGCGTCTCGACCCGGACGTCGTGGTCATGGACCTAACGATGCCGGACGTCGACGGCGTCACCGCCACGAAAGAGATCGTCCAGAAAGGGCTCCGCGCCCGCGTTCTCGTGCTGACGATGCATCTCGAAGACGATTACCTCATTCCGCTCATGGAAGCCGGGGCGGCTGGGTATCTCGTGAAGAGCGTCGCCGACCGGGAACTCGTAGACGCCGTGCGCGCGGTCGCGCGCGGCGATATGTACGTGCGGCCGGCGGCGGCGCGCGTGCTTGCCCAGAATCTCTCGAAGCGTGCCGCTGCGCACAGCGAGCAAGACCGGTTCGATCAGCTCACGCAGCGAGAGCAGAACGTGCTCCGGCTCGTCGCTCAGGGTTACTCGGCGCCGGAGATTGGCGAGCAGCTGTTCATCAGCCCGAAGACCGTGGACACGTACAAGCAACGGATTCAGGAGAAGCTTGGCATTGCCCACCGTTCGGACTATGTGCAGTTTGCCTTGAAGCTGGGGCTGCTCGCCAAGTCGTAACTCCGGCGCGCCACGGCGACGCACGCATTCTGCTCTCGCCCGTATGCCCCTCCTGAGAATACGCACGGTATCGATCGCACTCACCATCGCTCTGGCGGTCCTGGTCGTCCCGCTAGCGATCACGCTGCGAGAGCTCGCTCATGGCGCCGA
>DATBBP010000222.1:0-5228 GCA_036270935.1 Gemmatimonadaceae bacterium | reverse complement strand
ATGCGCGGCGGACAGAACACCAACGCGTATCGCCTCACGCGAACTATGCTGCAGCGCATGTGGCTCGCGAACGGAGGCAGCGTCACCGACCTCGTGAACGGCGTCGCCGTCGTCCGCGTCGACTCCGCGGGACGCTTCCGGCATCTCGTGCACTCGACGTGGCAACCGGGCCAGGCGCAGTTCATTTCCGCCTGGCAGCCGCCGTGGGGACTGACCGACAGCCTGCACGCCGGTCGCGGTGGCGTCACGGAGATCTACGACGCAAACGGCACCAAAGTGCTCACGGCGGCCGCTCCGGTTCTTCGCACCGACGGTACTTTGGCCGGCTTTGTCGTGACGACGCTCGGAGCGTCGACACTGTTCTACAACGTTTCACGTCAGTTGCAGAGTTACATCGCGTTCCCGCTGGTTGCCTTCGCGATCGCCGTGATCTTTGCGTATTGGGGCGCGGCGCGCCTAACGGGCGGCATCGTCGCGATCGCCGAGCACGCCGACGCCGTCGCGTCCGGGACGCTTCGGCACGACCTGGAGTTCTCGTCGGGCGATGAAGTCGGCGCGCTCGCGGATTCCTTCCGTCGCATGAGTACGAGCTTGCGCGCGCTTCTGCTCGAGATCGAGACGGGTGCATCCGAAGTGGCGGCAACCGCCGAGCAACTAGCGGCCGGCGCTCAACAAATGACGGCGTCGACGGATCAGGTCGCAGGCGCCGCGCACTCGATTGCCCAATCCGCGACGGTGCAGACGAAGGGAATCAACACCGCGGTCGATGCGTCGACCCGCGTCGCCGATCGTGCATTCGCCGTCGCCGGCCATGCGCGAAGCGCACAATCGGCCGCGGATGTTGTCGCCCGCTCGGCGGATCGCGGAGTTGCCGCGGCCGGCCAGGCGCTCGAGAGCATGAGCGCGATCGCCCGCGTGACCAAGGATGCCGTACCGGCTGTGAACGAGCTCGGTGAGAAGTCGCAGCGCATCGGTAAGATCACCGACGCCATCGGGGCGATCGCCCGGCAGACCAATCTGCTCGCGCTCAACGCCGCGATCGAGGCATCCCGTGCCGGCGAGCATGGAAAGGGGTTTGCCGTCGTCGCCGACGAAGTACGCAAGCTCGCGGGCGAAAGTGCACGAGCGCTCGATACGATTCGCAAACTCGCAACCGAGATCAGGAACGCTGCGATTCGCACCGAGGAGCATATCGGTCAGGTAAGTGATCGCGTCGCCGAGGGCGAGTCGGTCATTCGCGCGTCGTCGGTGGCGCTGGGTCAGATCTCGCGCGAGATCGAGGCGAGCCGCAGCGCCGTCGATCTGATTGTCGCGTCGGCAGACGCGCAACGCGAGGAAGCAGCGGCGCTCGCGAAGGAGATCGAGAGCATCGCGGTCGTCGCTGAACAGAACGCAGCCACATCACAGGAAGTGAGCGCCGTGGTTCAGCAGCAGACCGCCTCGATGACGGCCGTGGCATCGTCGAGCCAACACCTCGCGGCGATCGCCGAGCGTCTCAAGAGCTCGATGACGCAGTTCAGCCTCTGAGCAAGGTTCGTCGTGTCGCGTTGCGCGTTCCGAGTGAGCGTCGCGCTGCTCATCGCGCTCTCCGTCGGCTGCTCCGATATCGCGGATCGAATCGACGGTCGCCGCGCATCGCCATTCACGTTGTTTGGTCGAGACGATATGCGCGCGGGTCTCCGCTTCGACGTGCTTCGCGAAGCGGCGAAGAAGGAGTCGGTAAAGCAGTATGAATGCGTCGATCTTTGGGCCAAAGCGCAACGGTGCTCGGTGCCTATCGAGTCGGGAATGCTCACGGCGCTCGTCGACAGCACGGGACACGTCATCCGTCTGCTCGCGCTGACCGATCCGATTCTCCGCAACGGCTTGAATGTTCACGGCCAGCTGATCTTCCGCGACGTCGTCCGCGATACGCGCGTTGCCTGGGACTCCATTGGCGTCGCCCGGATCGACGACAGCGATCCGTTGTCGCCCCAGTTCCGGTGGCTCGATCGGACCGCGCGTTGGGGAAGCTCGCTGTGGTACTCACGCGTGCATCGTGCTGACGTGCCGCGCTCGTCAGGCGCGGCGATCGCCACGGAGCTGTCAATGACGCTACCTGAGAGCATCGGCGTCACGGACCTTCCCGCATATAGCCTTTTCGTTCAACGAAGACCCAACCCGCCCTCGCTGACAGCCGCCGTGCGCTCTCGCAGCGACACGACGCCACGCAAGCCGCCGATCCCCGACGAGATCCTAACGATGCTGCGTTCGGACCTCCGTGCCGTGACGATCGCCGAAGAGGAGGCCGTTCACCAGACCGGGCGCTACGTCACGCGGCTCGACAGTCTGCACATCGCGCGGACCGATGGCGTTGCGCTCGAAATGATACGACCAACGGCAGATGGCTGGAGCGCAGTCGCCAGTCACTCGGGTCTCCCTGGCGTCTCGTGCGTCGTTTTCGCCGGGAATGTCTCGTCGCCACCGGCAACACTGAAGCAACAGCGTCGCCCCCTCGCCGGCGAAATCGCCTGCGACACACCGTAGCGGTCAGAGCAATCCGATTTTCGCTCCGCCCGTGACCGCGGCGAACTGTCCAGTATTTCGCGGCATCAGGTACAGGTCGCCACACCTCACGGCCTCTTCGACCGCACTCACAACGCGCTCGTCGAATTGCGAGCCTGCGTTCTGTCGCAGCTCCACCAGCGCGTCCTCGAGCGACAGCTCGCTGCCACGGTAGGGACGGCCGCTCGTCATCGCGTCGATCGCATCGGCCACGGCGACAATCCGGGCCTCGAGCGGAATAGCTTGGCCGGAGAGGCCGTCGGGAACGCCCTGACCGTCGATCCGCTCGTGGTGCGAGCGCACGATGTTGAGCGCGATGGGCGCGTCGCCTAACAACGGCGCGAGAATTCTCCACCCGACGAGCGGGTGAATCATGATGTGCTCGTACTCTTCGTCGGTGAGTTTCTCGGTCTTGTTCAGTACCGCCTCACGCACGCCGATCTTTCCGATGTCGTGCACGTGTCCGCCGAGCTCGATCTGACGAACGACATCATCGTCGAGGTTGAGCGTGCGGGCCAGGATCGATGAGTATTGACTCACACGCACCGAGTGCCCGCGCGTGTACGGATCCTTGAGCTCGAGCGCTTCTGCCAGCGCTTGCACCCCGGCGAAGAACATCTGCTCGAGGCGGCTCGCCTGCGCGGCAACTCGCTCCTTCAGCCGCTCCTGGTAATCGCGATTCTCGAGGATCAAACGCCGCCGATCCATCGCCTGTGCGACTCGCGCGCGTACCTCCTCGAGATGAAAGGGCTTCGTGAGATAGTCCATCGCGCCCGTCGAGAGGCAATTCACCGCTGCCTGAACATCCGGCACAGCCGTGATCATCACGACGGCGATGTCTGAATGAAAAGCCCGTACATGACGCAGCAGCTCCATCCCGTCCATGCCGGGCATCCGCAAGTCGGTGAGTACGAGCGAAACCGGATATCGTCGCAACTGCTCGAGCGCTTCGTACCCGTCCGACGCCTCGATGCACTGAAAGCCGTCTCTGCGCATCACGTGCGTTAAAACTTGACGCAGTCTCGGCTCGTCATCGACGATGAGACAATAGAGTGCATTCATGACGGCCGCGGCGGCGCTCATGGCTCGTCGTCAGCCGTCGTCGGGACTATCTTCAAAGTGACATTCAGCGAACGAGCTTGCCCATGACTCGCGTCTTCGACGAGGACCTTTCCGCTGGTTTCGGCACCCGCGCCATTCACGCCGGCCAGCGCCCGGAGCCTCTCGCGGGCGCCATCATGACGCCGGTATATCTCACGTCGACGTACGTGCAGGACGCGCTGGGCGAGAATAAAGGCTATGAGTACGCCCGAGGGAAGAACCCGACGCGGGAGGCCTTCGAGCGGAACGTTGCCGCTCTCGAGGGAGGCCGGCACGGCTTCGCTTTCGCGAGTGGCATGGGATGCCTCGACTCGATCATGAAGCTGTTCCGTTCCGGCGACCACATCATTTGCGCCGAGAACGTATATGGCGGGACGTTCAGACTTTTTGATCGCGTACTTCAGCACTTTGGACTCGCCTTCAGCTACGTGGATACCCGCGATGGGCAGCGCGTCGCCGATGCTGTACGACCGAACACTCGAGCGATCCTCGTCGAGACCCCGACGAATCCGCTGATGCGCATCACGGACCTCGCTGCCGTTGCTGCGATCGCGCGAAAGGCTGGGGCTCTGTTCATTGTCGACAACACCTTCTCTTCGCCGTATTTCCAGCAACCGTTCCAGTTCGGCGCTGATATCGTGTACCACTCGACGACCAAGTATTTGAATGGGCACAGTGACATGATCGGCGGGGTAGCCGTGGTCACCGACGATGAGCTCGCCACGAAGCTCCAGTTCATCGTGAACGCGGCCGGCGCGGTGCCCGGCCCCTTCGATGCGTGGCTCGCCCTCCGCGGGACGAAGACACTGCACCTGCGCATGCGACAGCACGACGCAAATGGCCGTCGGATTGCCGGATGGCTGGTCGAGCAGCTCGATCCGGAACGCGTCTATTACGCTGGGCTGCCGAGCCATCCACAGCACGAGCTCGCGAAGCGACAGATGTCCGGCTTCGGCGGCATGATCAGCATCGAGCTCGACACACGTGAGCGGGCGGCTCACCTCCTGGGCCGTCTGAAGGTTTTCTCTCTCGCCGAGTCGCTGGGTGGTGTCGAATCCTTGATCAGTCACCCAGCCTCGATGACCCACGCCTCAGTTCCGCCAGAGATGCGCACGAAGCTCGGCATCACCGACGGACTCGTGCGCCTGTCCTGTGGCGTAGAGGAGGTCGAGGATCTCCTTTCTGACCTCGAGCGCGGCTTCGAGGATATGCCCAGGGCGAAGTCGTCCAGTCGCGAACAGGTTGCAGCTGACTGATATGCGTAACTCTGGATATCGGGCGCCCGTAGGGGCATAGTCGTTTGTCTCTAGCCCGTCGCCCCTAGGCCCTAGCCCCTTTTCTCGTATGCCACGCGTCATCCTTACGCAAATCTCCTCGCGCGCCTGGGAGCACCCGGCCGACCGCGCCGCCCTCAATACTCTGCGCGCCATCCCGGGCTTCGACGAAGTCGTGCGCAAGGTCGCTGGCTTCTTCGGGGAGCGCGGCATTCGCCAGCTTTTTCTTGCGAACGCCGTGCGGGTGAGTCCGCGGCAGCGGCCGCGCTTGAATCAGATCTACACGGAGGTCCTGGAGACGCTCGACTG
>DATBBP010000221.1:0-6651 GCA_036270935.1 Gemmatimonadaceae bacterium | reverse complement strand
AGGTAGAGCTGCGTGAAGTTGTAATAGGCGGCCAGCGGGATGCAAATCAGGAACGCGCTGGCGATGAAGACATAGAACGACGGGCTGCCGAGCTGCTTGAATGCGTCGACACCGATGATGCTACGCGCGGAGACGTGCTGTCCGCGCGCCGGCGCCGGCGTGTGCGGGAGCGCCAGGCTGAATGCGGCAAGAACGAAGCTCGCGATCGCCGCCGCGTAGATCGGCAGTGCGGTCTCCTCCGCCTTGAGGCCATTGGCGAAGTGCACCAGCACGAGGTCGATGAAGAGGCCGGCGATGATCCAGCCGATCGTCCCCCAAACACGGATCTTCGGGAAGTCTTTTTCCTGATCGGGGATATGGTGGAAGCCTAACGAGCTCGAGAGGCCGAGCGTCGGCATGTAGCAGAGGTTGTAGAGCAGCAGCAATCCGATGAATAACCCGGGATTGTTCGACGCACTCGGCACCGCGAGGAGGACGACACCACCGATGAGATGCAGAATCCCGAAGACGCGCTCGGTGGCGAAGAACCGGTCCGCCACCAGCCCGACGAAGAACGGCGCGACGATCGCGGCGAGCGGGTTCACCGTGAAGGGCCAAAAGGTGAGTCGCTCCATCCCGACCTTCGCCATGTACACGCCGATCATCGTGTACCACGCCCCCCAGATGAAGAACTGGAGGAACATCATCACCGAGAGTCGCGTCCGGATTCCTTTCATGGAAGCACCTTGATTTTGATGTTGCGGAGCGCAAGCGCTCCATCGTGGTCGCCCTGAATGCCGATGTAGCCTTCCTTTGCCTTACCGTAGTTCGGCCAGTCCTTGAACTTGCTCGCCTTGACGCGCTTTTCCCAATCGTCGCTGCCTAACGTGTAATCGACCATCTTGTGGCCGTTGAGCCAATGCTGAACGTGCTCCCCGTCGACGACGATCCGCGTGTGATTCCACTGGCCGGCCGGGTGCAGATAGCCCTTCGGCGATGCATACACCGCGTAATCCGACGCCGCGGCCGTTAGGCGGCTCTTGCCGTCGGCGTGGCCCTTGTCGTCGAGGAGCTGGTACTCGGGCCCGCTCCAGTAGATGTGGTCATACTCCTCGGTGCCGCGATAGAAGATCCCGGCGTTTCCCTTCGGCGCAATCTTCCAATCGACCTGGAGGTCGAAGTTGCCGTACTTGTCGGTGGTGATGATGTCGTCGGTGCCGACATCCTTGGCGAGCGTCCCGTTGGCGATGTGCCACGCGGACGGGACCGACTGCGACTTGTAGCCGCGCCAACCATTCAGCGTGGTCCCGTCGAAGAGAAGCTTCCACCCCGCCGCCTTCTCGGCGTCGGTGAGGGTGTTGGCTTGGGCTCGAACATGGCCGGCGGGCTCTTGGGCACGAGCACCCACGGGTGCGAAAACAATGGCGCTCGATAGCGCGGCGAAACGAATCAGACGATGAGGCATCTGCGCAGGGGAGAGGTTGGGCCTAACCTGCTCAGGCGCGGCGGCGGCTGCAAGGCCTCCTCTCTGTCATCCTGAGCGAAGCGACGGATCCAGCATCCCTTGTCAGAACCAAGCCACGGTATCGGGACAGTGGTTCCGTCGTCGCCGTCGCTCCTCAGGATGACAAAGAGGCTATAGCCCCTTCTTCTTATTCACCGCATCCACGAACCGCCTCGCGTCGTCCGGGCGGAAGCTCTCGAGAAGCTTTTTGCCATTGAATTTAGTGTTTGCTAATAGACGCGGCTGCTTACCGTTGACGTCGAACTCGATCGCGCCATCCTCGTACTTCGCATCGCGGACGTCGGTGAGCGGATAGGTCCATTGCTGGCCGAGCGCGGATTGCACGGTGCTCTTCACGATGCGCTCGATCGAGCCACCGAACCCCGAATCCGTGTGCGTCGTGTCCGTCTCCCGACGAACCTTGTCCATCGTCTTGTCCGAAAGCCGGACGACAATCTGTTGTCCGACCACGGCCATCTCGACGCTCGAGTCCTCGTTCACGATTCGTACGTCGCCTGGACCGAGCGTGAGCGCGCTGTCTCGATGCGCCACGTTGCCTTGAACCTGCGCGCTGCCGCGGTCGTCGGAGTCTCGTCCGCCGCATGCCGCCGCAATGACTACCGCCAAGCCGATCCATACCGGAGCAGAACGTTTCATTCTCGCACCCCTCCGCGGTTGATGTCTTTGAGCTCGAGTTGCAGCGTGCCGAAGGGCAAGCCCGACTTCATACGAAGCATCAGTCGAAGCGAATCGTTCGAGAACCAGATCTCCGCCTTGCTGTCCTGCGAGAAGATGCCCTTGCTCTTGATTGCCGGCCTAACGACGATCGCATCGAACTCGCCGGCCGGCACCTTGATGCGCTCTTTCCGCAGGACTTCCAGTCGAACGGGGTTCCGGTCGGGACGAAAGTATCGATTGAATTCGTAGGTCTGGCCGAGATCGAGCGAGAGCGTACGGACGAAGTAGATGAAGGAGCCGTCGTCCAGCGGAAGGGCAACGCCGGGCTCTTCGGGCTTGCCATTCTCGCTGAAGGTCGCCTTCTCCGGGTACATCTCATAGTCGCGCTCGCGCTCGTAGTTGCCTTCGTCGATGTTCTGCTTATAGCGCAGTGACGCCATCGTCGCCGTGTCGAACCAGCTCTCGTAGTGGTCGTTGACACTGTAGAAGAGCATCCGGCCGTGGACGTCGAACGCCGTGTGATAGGCCGTATGTCCACGAATCGTGTCGATGCCGACCACACTCATTGTCCCCGTGCCGACGTGGAGGAAGTTGACCTTGGCATTGTAGGTCAGCTTTTCCCCAACCACGAACGGCCTGCCTTCGACGTTAGGCAGCGTGGCGGCGGCTGACGAGCTCACGTTCTCCGCTCGCGCCGCGCCGAACCCGAGGGCGACGACCGTGAAGATGCCGAGTGCGGGGATGGATCGGTGCATAGGCTCCAAATCTAGCGATGGGTCTGCTTATGCGACTCACGCAGGACGCGCATCAATCCTCATACCCGCGCTGGAGGCGAAGATCAGCGGACCTTGACCTGCTCCCTCGGCGACGGCGGTACCGGAATGAAATCCTCACCCGGATTGATGAACCGATCGCGCTCGGCGCCATACTGCTTGTCATAGAGCTGCCGATAGCGGCCGCCCAAGCCGAGGAGCTCGCGGTGCGTGCCGCGCTCGACGACGATGCCGTTGTCGAGCACGAGGATTTGGTCCGCGCTCTCGATCGTCGATAGGCGGTGCGCGATGACGAACGTCGTTCGGCCGCGACGCAGCGAGCGGAGCCCGTCGCGGATCAGCGCTTCGCTCTCGCTATCGAGGCTCGACGTCGCCTCGTCGAGGATGAGAATTCGCGGATCAGCGAGGATCGCACGCGCGATCGCGATGCGCTGACGTTGTCCGCCCGACAACTTGACACCTCGCTCGCCGACGACGGTGTCGTACTTGTTCTCGAACTTCTCCGCGAACTCGTCGACGTGCGCGATGCGGGCGACCGTACGTACCTCCTCATCCGTCGCGCCGGGTTTCGCGTAAACGATGTTCTCTCGGATCGTCCCGTCGAAAAGGAAGTTGTCCTGCATAACGGCGCCGAGCTGCGCCCGGTAGTCGTGCAGTCGCGCCGCCTCGAGGTCGTGTCCGTCGACGATGACCCGCCCGCTCTTCGGATGCGTGAACGCCATCACGAGGTTGATGAGCGTACTCTTACCCGAGCCACTCGGGCCAACGAGCGCCGTTGTCGAGCCAGCTTCTGCCTGAAAGCTGATGTGCTTGAGCACCGGCACGCCCGGGTTGTACTCGAAGGTCACGTCCTCGAATTTCACCTCGCCGATGACATCCGAGAGCCGCGCCTTCCCCGCGTCTGCCTCGTCTTCAGTGGGCGTCTGCATGATCTCGCGAATGCGATCGAGTCCGGCGAACGCTTCGCTGATCTGCGTCCCGATCGATGCCATCTGCACCAGCGGCATCGTCAGCAGCCCGACATACAAGACGTACGTAACGAAGGTTCCAAGCGTCATCGTGTGTGAGAGAACGGCGCGCCCTCCAACGACGATCATGACGACGCCGATGATCCCGACGATGACCGACGCACCCGAGCCAACGGCCGACGTTCCCGTGATCGTCTTCGCGACATTCCGAAAGAGCTTGTGGACGCCCTTCGCGAAGACCAGCCGCTCGCGCCGCTCGGCGACGTAAACCTTCACGAGGCGAACACCGCCAAGGCTCTCGGCGAGTCGGCCGGTGACCTCGGCATTGATCACGCTGCGCTCGCGGAAGATCGGGCGCAGACGCTTGAAGGCGAACGCCATCATCCCGCCAAACGCGGCGAGCACAAAGATCATCAGCGCGGTGAGCTTCCAGTTGAACCAGAACAGGATTCCAAGCGCGAGCACCGCCGTGATCAGGCTGCCGAGAAGCTGGAGCAGTCCGGTGCCGACGATGTTGCGCACGCCCTCCGCATCGCTCATGACGCGCGAGATGAGAATGCCCGTCTTCGTCGAATCGAAGTAGGAGACGGGCAGTCGCATCACGTGCTCCTGGACGCGCTTGCGCATCTCTGTAATGGCGCGCTGCGCGGCGATGCTCACGACCTGTGAGTTCGCGAATCCGGTGGCGGCCTGGATGAGCGTCGCGAGCGCAGCTACCCCCGCGAGGGGCATGAGTAACTGCGCGTTCCCTTTCCCGATGACGTTGTCAATCAGGAACTTGGGTGTATACGGAAGGACGAGCCCAGCGAGGCGATTGATCAGCATGAGAATCATGCCGATCGCGAGTGAGGCGCGGTGCTCGCCAAGGAGTTGGCGCGTCTCGGCCCACGCGCGGGCGGTATCGATTTTCTTCTTTTTGGGGGCAGCTACGGTAGTGGCGGGCGCAGTCATCCGGCGGGAACGCGTTGGGGTGAGCCGCAATATACCCGCGGGAGGCGTGAGCGAGGACTGCCTTGGGGCAAGGTTGGGGGCACGTCGAGAGGGGCACGTCGAGAGGGGCGCGTCGAGAAGGGCGCGTCGAGAGGGGCGCGTCGAGAGGGGCGCGTCGAAAGGGGCGCGTCGAAAGGGGCGCCGAATAGATCGATGAACCACCGAGCCGCGAGGAGTCAGCCCGTCGGCTGTCAGCCGCTGCCCGTCGGTGAAATGATAACTAGTGCAAATAAGGCAATCGGGCGCGCGCACCCGGCGCGGCGCCCGTTTCGCTATTCGTGACGCCGTCATCGACGCGCTGTTATCGACGCGCCCTTCGACGCGCCCCTCTCGACTCTACTGCCCGATAGAAACCGTAAGCGCTCCCGAGGGATATTGCCCATACTCTGTCTTCCGAGCCGCGATCCCCGCGTTGAGGTGGAAGAACGCGACTTCCAATCCCGCTCCGGCCGAGGCCACGTAGCCGCCGCTGATCATCGAGAGACCAGCGCGAATCGGGAGGAATGGGATCAACCGCAGCTCTGCGCCGGCGCCCACGTGCGTGCGCTCGGCGAGGTGCATGCCGTCGCCAAGATTCTGGCGGACGTCCGCCATGGCGGTGAGGAAGGGCAGCACCTTCATCGACGCGCCGACGTTGAGTGCCGGCGTGAAGCGCATCGCGTCGACCTCGACGCCTAACGCGTCGGCGCGGGCGCGAAGCGAATCGGGGACGGCGCTCATCGACATCGCATCGAAGCTCGTCTGACGCGTCGTCGCGTTCGAGAACGTTGCACCGCCCGGCCGGAAGTACATCTCGTTCACGTTCCACCTGAAAGTGTTGACGAGATTCTGAATCGTTGCACCTGCCGCGAAGGGGCCGAATTCCCAGGCGGCGCCGACGTCGAGACCGACGCCGTGGCCGCGCTGCGGCATCCCATTGAGCGAGGTATCCGATTGAATGATCGGAAACTGCACATTGAGCGCGAGCGGATTCGCGTTGAGCTGCGATCCCGCGTCCTCGCCGAGCAGCAGCGCGTTGCCGACGATGTATTTCACAGTGGCGCCGATCGCGAGGTGCTGCGTCAGCGGACCAGCGCCGAAGTCGACCGACTGACCGAAGCTCGCCGCGGCAGTCGTCGTTACGGCAGCCTCAGTGCGCGAGCCCTTGAAGTTCATATCGCGCGGCGTGCCGGTGAGCCCAGTGTTGCCGTACAACAGCACTTCGATCGCGTCAGGACTGAGCTTGCCGCGCTCGTATGCATTCGTCGCAAGCTGAACCGCGAATGGACCAATGCTCAGCGCGAACGAGCCCGCGCCCTCGGCATCGAGCTTCTGGCCTCCCTGCGACTTCACGCGCGAAAGCCAACTCGCGAGGACCGCGTTCGGCACGACGACGCCACTGTACTTCGCGAGATCGCCGAGCGAGATCGGATCCATCCCGGCCGCGCCACGTCCGGCGACACTGAATGACATGAACGGATTGTCAGGCATGCCGAGTCCCGCCGGATTCCAGTTCACGGCGTTGTAGCCGCGAGCGAGGGCGGTGTAATTGTCGCCTAACGCCAACGACGCCGCACTGGCGCTCACCAGTTGCGCCTGAACAGAAGTAGCGAGCGCGACGCAGAGAGCAAGGGAGAACGCGGACTGGACGATTGCGAAAGGTAAGCGAGTCATGGCTCAGCTCTCCGTCGTGCTCAGGATGATCTGGAAGGTGCTCGTGACCTGGAGGGCCTGTGTCGGCGTCAACGTCACCGAGCCAGTCGGCGAGCTGACACTGCCC
>DATBBP010000220.1:0-4285 GCA_036270935.1 Gemmatimonadaceae bacterium | reverse complement strand
GTGAGCCTGGCCGACCGTAGATCGTGAATCGATTCGAGATGCTCGGCTGGACGTAACCGGTGCGCGGCACGAAGCCATTCCACGCCGCGAAATCCGGGTGGATTCCAATGATATTGTAGTGGAAGCCGAACGCACGGCCCGTGCGATCGAGCACCGCTTCCCACATCGGGCCGGTGCGCGTCGAGTCGCCCAACCGCGTCGAGCTTGCGACGGCCTGGAACTGCGCGAAGTAGAGTTGGCCGAAAACGAATCGTACATCGCCGCCGGCGAGTCGATTGAACGCCGCACCCTCCTCGCGATCGCTCACGAGAACACCCGCTGTCGATTGCCCCGCGAAGTCGCGCCTAACGCGAAGGACCGTCGCGAGCGGATTCGTCCCCGGCGTTCGCGATATTCCTGGATCGTCGATGGCGGAAAGCAGCGCGAGATCGGTCCCCCCGATCTTGCCCGTGACCTTAGCCGCCTCTGTCGGATGGACGATCTGGCGTGTGTAGACCAGGGTATTCGGAACGTTGAACTGGTCGCTTCCCTCGACAAAAAATGGACGCTTCTCGGGATAGAACAACGCGAAACGGAGATCGGTCGCGATCTGCGTCGCGTCCGCCTCGACCTGCGAGAAGTCCGGTTTGATCGTGCCGTTGAGCACGAAATTGCTCGTCATCCCCCACTTTACGTTCCCACCTAACGCGGCCGACTGATCGTAGTTCCATGGCCCGGGTCCACCATTGGGAAGAGTCTGCGGCGCGCCAGCCGTCGTCGACGTCAGCTCCGGAGTCAGCTCGAGCACGTCGCCGTGCCGCATGTCCGTGAGACCAACGATCGTTCCCTCCTGCGCGATGAACGACGCCGACGCCTTACGAGCCGGCGTCCACGTCTCCTGATAGCCGGAGTGCTGCACATTGCGCTGGATCTGAAGACCCCAATCCTGCACGTCGCGCGCGGCGTACCGCAGCGATTTGAACGGAATGCGTATCTCGACCTCGAATCCCCATGGTGTTACGTGCCCCTTCGATTGCCAGAGGAAGTCCGCACTCAGATCATTCTGCCCTGGCATGACGTTCGAGCCGGGAATGAAACCCCCCGCCTCGCTTTTCATCCCGTCGGCCTGCACGCCGACCGGATTGACGATGAAGACGAAGGCGCGACGCTGGTCGTGAAAGGTGTCGAGATGGATCTCGACGTTGTCGTCGCCGCTGATGCGATCACGATCCGCGAGCGTCGCGTGAACCGCGTCACCGCCACCGTGCGGCTCGAACGCCCGGATGCCGAAGTAGATCGCCGTCGATGAATACCAAACGAGTACTTCGGTCGAATCCGGCGCAGGCCGCTGATCGATCGGTGCGTAGAGCGAGAAGCCCGTCAACAGCGCTGCGTCGCGCCAGACCGGCTCGTCGAGCGATCCGTCGATCCTGACCTGAGCATCGCGTCCCTCGGCCCTGGGCGCACGAAATGACGTCTGATTGGCGCGTCCGTCGTACGTCGCATGTGGCGCCGCCGGGCGCACCTGCGATTGTTCGACTGACGTTGTGGCCTGGAGCAATGCGAGGAGAGAGATTGCGGCGAACATCTGGGCGTGGCGCGTTGCGCGTGGGGCGTTGCGCCTGAAGTTAATCGCGTGGCGCACCGGCTCGTAGCGCGTATCTTATGCACCTTCGCTCACGCCACGTAATGCGCTACGACGATCCGATCCTCGACACGATCGCACGGTCGATCCACACGTTCTTTCCGCGTTGTGTCAAATGTGGGCAGCCCATCGAACGCTTCGAGGACGCGGACGTTCGGATCCACACGAATCGCATCGTGCATCGTAAGGCTTGCCCGGAGCCCTTGTCATCCTGAGGAGCGCCGCGTCAGCCGCTCGCCTAACAGCCCAACCGCGATGCCGAGCGGAATGTTGAGCGCGGCGAGCAGAACGATCAAAGCTCCAATTCCCGCCGTGATCGGACGAGGCGCACGATAGAAGTTGATCGCGACCGCGATGACCGCGGCAACGCATCCCATCGCAAATCCGATGCGGCCGCCCGTTTGCCTGCGCGCCTGGAGCTCGTTTCCCTGGGAATTGGGCGCCATCGTCATCGGCCGTCGATCGTCCGCGCGTGCGCAGTGCCGCGGTGCACCGCCCACGCCAGCGCGAGCATGGGTGGCAATGCCAGGGCGATGATCGCTCCATTCGCTTCCCGCGATAGACCAGTCACGTGCAGCAGGAGCGCGACGAGACCGAGGCCGACGAGGAGAAAGGTCAACCCGCGCGTCGTTCGCGACAGGCGGCCCTTCACCGCAGTCATCGGAGCAAAGACTGCCAGCAAGAGCCAGAGCGGATTGAAGAGGAGAAGGTTCTCGTTTCGGTAGGCGAAATGGTGATCCGTTGCGCCCCAGAGCAGGGCGAGGATCACGCCGAGGATTCCGGCGATGAACGCCCAGATCGTGAAAAGCACTCCGGCGCTTATCCGCGCTCGAGCGCTACCGCGAGCCCCGCGCCATCCAACAATTCCGAAAACCGCAGCGATCAGCACGCCGATCGTCAAGA
This sequence comes from Gemmatimonadaceae bacterium, assembly GCA_036270935.1. Lineage (GTDB taxonomy): Bacteria > Gemmatimonadota > Gemmatimonadetes > Gemmatimonadales > Gemmatimonadaceae > AG2. The sequence goes on along the minus strand of DATBBP010000220.1, from coordinate 1,758 downwards.
AAGGCGGCATCCAATGTGGCGGCGCGGACGCTTCGGGATGCGTCACGGTCCCGAGCAGCATCCGCTCGCTCTTGACCAGAGGCCGAGTGCCGCCGTGCCCGTCGTCGACGCGAAGCTCGCGGATGTAATCACGCAGTCGCATCGGCAGGAACATCTCCTCGTACGCCGAGAGCTCGTGATCAGCCGGGCGTCCGAGTCCGACGTCGATGCCGGCCGCGAGCAGCTCCTGCCGTTGCGTCAGACGCAGGGTCTCCGAGCGATAGGTGTAGCTCGTCTTTCGCCCCGAGAACGTCGCGCGTATGACGCCCCCGAGCACCCGATCGATGGCATCGCGAACGCGCGTCGAACAGTTATCGAGGTAGTAGTCGTACCGGTAGTTCCTGTTCTCGGGACGTGAATTCCAGACCACGAAGTCGCGGAGCGCGATCTTCTGCGCATTTGTCAGGTCGAGCTCTTGTGCCCAGACTGCCCGATCCAGCTGCCGATATTCGATCAGCGTTTGCTCAAACGGGTAGCCGCCCATCGAGTACAGCATCCGCCCTTGCAGGAAGTGGGGGATGAAGTACGGCTGGCTCGAGTCGAAGATTCCCCAGTTGTATACCACATCGAATGGGCCGCCGAGCGACGGCGGTCGATCGAGGTGGAACCAGAGTGCGTTGTGGCCGAACTCCTCCCAGACTTCCTCGCCCACTCCCATCGTGAGGAGTGTGACCGTCAGCTCGCTCCCCGGCTCGGGCGGCGGATTTACCCGCGGTCCCGGAGCTGGTTGCGCGCTCGGTGGCCGCACTTGGGCGACGGCGAGCATGGGCGAGAGCGCGAGAAGAAGCATGATTCGTCGGAGCGTCGTCATCGCACATCAAGCTAACGACGGCGGGAGCCTCCGCCATTTTCGCGCGATCGCGCGGCACGCAGCGTGCGCGCGATGTCGATGTCTCTCACCCGAGGATCATGATGCCGAAACGGAGCAACGGTGGTATGAGCGCGAGTGGTGGAAAGGGGAGCTCGAGCAAGGGCGCCAAGGGCTCGAGTCGCAGCAAGTCGCAAAGCAAGAACGCCAGCAGTGCGCGAAGCGCTTCGTCCTCGTCGCGCTCCGGCGGCTCGCGGAGTGCCTCTGGCTCCTCCAGCTCGACGGGCGGACGACGCGTCATCGGGCGTGGTATGACGTCACTCGATTCGACGCAGGCCGCGCTCGACTCGCGGACGGGTGAAGTTGACGAGAGGACGCGCAAGAAGCCGTAACCGCCGGCGGGATGCGGGGCGCGGTGCGCAGGGCGATGAGTAGCTGCGCAGCCCGCAGCCCCACTCCGCGTCCCGCACCGCGCGAATTACTCCCCAACGCCCATGTTCTCGACGAGGGCAAAATCATTCGCCGAGGGCGGCTTCAGTTTGTACCACTCCGTCGAGTAGACCGCCTCCCGCGCGAAGTCGACGTCTGTCGCCCACGTGAGGTCCGCGGCCGGCGTGCCGGCATCCGATCGAACGACGAGAACCGACAGCGGAGGGAGCTGCTTCATTGAGCAGTATCGGCTCACCGTGCCGAGCGCTTGCGTCAGCCCGGCACCATCCAGGCCGATCCGTTCGGCCAAAAGGGTGTATGTGAGTGTCTGACGATAGAAGGCAGCGCTCACGAGCACCTGCCAGACCTGGACCGCCTGTTCAGAGCGCGTCATTTCTTTGGCCTTCCTAGACCGAGAATCATGGAGCCGGAGCAAGCAACTCACATCGCGTTAGGCAGAAACGCTGGAAACTCGTGCGGCA
>DATBBP010000219.1:0-5181 GCA_036270935.1 Gemmatimonadaceae bacterium | reverse complement strand
GCCGCCGATGGCGTCACGCTCGCCGGTGCCGCGCGCGACACGACGATCGCGCTCGCGTCGATCGATTCGTCATTGGCAAGGATACGCGATCTCGAGAAGAAGGCACTGGCGCTCGAGGGGAGGTTGTACGACACCGATCTCACGGGCGCGCGCGAGGACGCGTTCCGCTCGGCGAATCAGTTATACGAGAAGCTTGCGAGCGTCGCATCGGATGTCGGTGCGTCGAGTGCCGACTGGCCGCCCACGGATCAACAAAGGGCCGTTCACTCGCTGCTCCGGCAGCAACTCACCGCAGTCCGTGGCGATTTCGAGAAGCTGATGACGATCGATGTTGCGGGGTTCAATCAGCGATTAGGGGGAAATCGCATCGTTCCGTAGTCGGGGCACTCGAGCGCGAACTACCTAATGGAGCGACGAATCGCGATTGCGTTCGGAGAGAAGCTTTGTCGTGTATCGCTGGCCCTCGGAGATCCGTTCCACCTCGATCGCGATCGCGTCCACGGCCTGCTCGAGGTGCTGCAGTCGGTTCTCGTCGATCGGCGGCCGCTGCGCGCCGCGTTGAGCGCGGAGCAGGATGACTCGCGCGGTGATGCCGATCGCGGCGAGTCCGCCCACGGTCATCACAATCCCCGCACAAACCTGGAAGAAGCTCAGAACGTCAGGATCCATATGCGCCGCCTCGGGCCTAGACCATGCGTGAGTCCGGTGGGTCCAGTGTGGTCTTTGATCCAACGTTTGAAAATATGAACCGCTTCGTGACTCCAGTGCAGCGTACGTTCGCGCGGGAATTGGGTTTCTTGGGGGTGCTGTTGGGTATAGTGGGTTGGTCCGCACCGGCACAGGCACAACTACGCGTGGATTCGCTTCGTCAGGACCTGCGCCACATGGCCGGTGACATCTGGAGTGTCTGGACGTCGCCCGTGCACGCGACGGAAGACGACTGGGCTGGTGTCGCGGCCGCCGCCGCGCTTACCGGCGTCGCAGCGACCGCCGATCGACCGCTTGCGCAATGGATCACCAATCATCCCAACGCATGGCCGGTGCGCACGCTGAAGCATACGCTGAGTGAGGAGGCGAAATACCCCGCGTACGAATTCGGGAGTGGCCAATATCTGCTGCCCCTATCAGGCGTGCTGTATCTGGCCGGCGCGATCGGCCATTCGCAGGCGCTGCGCGACGCAGGGCTCGGCTGTGCCACTGCACACCTAACGAGTGCGGGAGCACGGGAGGTCGTCTATTTGCTCGTGGCGCGCGATCGCCCAAGACTTTCTCCCGACGATCCCTTCGTGATTCGCGCGCCTGGGGTCCATGATTGGAACGAGCACTCGTTCTTCAGTGGTCACATCGCGAACTCACTCGGCTGCGCGAGCTTTCTCTCGCACCGCTTCGATCTGCACGCCGCGACGCCAGTGCTCTATGGCTTTACGATCGCCATCGGTGCGGGGCGGATCATGGATGGGCGGCATTGGCTTTCAGACACGGTCGTCGGCGCCTTGTTCGGCTACGCAACCGGAAAAGCGGTCGCCGCGCGCATGCTCGAGCGCGAGAACAGGTCAGCGACTCCGTCAAAGGCGCCTCTCGCGGTGAGCTTCTCGGTGCCCTTCTAGTTGGGGCGCGGGAGGCGGGACGCGGGGCGCGGGATGCGAGAAGCGATGCGCCTGAGATACCTCTAACGCGCTTTTTGCCGCAACGCGCAAAACCCGTCCTAGCCCTAGCTCGCAATGCCAGCGAGACGTAAGCTTGGCCCCTCATGCGAGCTCAAATTCGCACTACAGTTTTGTTGCTCGTCGTGCTCGTCGCCTGCCACAGTGGGGGGAGCGAGGACACACGCACCGTCATCACCTTCGCCGGTAGTGCCCTCGGAGCGGAGGGACAGGTTCTCGCGCGCCAGGTCGCGCGTTTCGAGCTTGCTAATCCTGGTATTCACGTCCGGATTCAACACACCCCTGACGACGCAACCCAGCGTCATCAGCTCTTCGTTCAGTGGCTGAACGCGCGCGCCGGCGAGCCCGATGTGCTGCAGCTCGATGTCGTGTGGACGCCGGAGTTCGCGGCGGCAGGCTGGGTACTCTCGCTCGACCGCTGGCATCCAACGGCGAGCGACTTCTTTCCAGCGACGATCACCGCCAACACATGGGCCAAGTCGCTCTTCGCAATGCCTTGGTTCATGGACGTCGGCATGCTGTACTGGCGCACCGATCTCTTTCGTACGCCTCCCGCAAGCATGGATGACATGGTGGCGGACATTCAACGCGCGCGCCGCGCGGGGGTTCCATACGGTATCGTCTGGCAGGGTGCGCGCTACGAAGGCCTCGTCACCGGCTTTCTCGAGTACCTCGGCGCCTTCGGCGGGCGCGTGATCACCGACGACGGCCGCATCGTCGTCGATTCGCCGGAAGGCGTTCGCGCGCTCACTTTGATGCGGGATCTCCTCACGAGCGGCGCGACGCCGGCCGAAGTGCTGACGTGGCACGAGGAAGAGTCGCGATTCGCGTTTCAGAATGGCAACGCCGCGTTCATGCGCAACTGGCCGTATGCGGTGACGATCATGAACATCCCGAAGGATTCGCGCGTCGCCGGAAAATTCGCGGTTGCGCCGATGCCTGCGGCGCCGGGCGGCGTCTCGACGGCCACGTTAGGCGGATCGGCGCTCGCGATCAACGCCTTCACGGAACACCCCGATGCGGCGTGGAAGCTCGTCGACTTTCTCTGTGCACCCGATCAAATGCTCGAGCGCTCGCGGCTCGGCGGCTATCCACCGCGGCGTGCGCTCTACGATGACCCACGCCTCGGAAACGTGATCCCAATTCCGGTGGCGCTCGCGCGAAGTATCGTCGAGCGCGCAGCAGCCCGGCCGGCAACCCCGATCTATTCGCAGCTCTCCGAGCTGCTCCAGATCGATTTGCATCGCGCGCTGTCGGGCCAGGTCGCGCCGGATCAGGCGTTGCATGACGCAGCGCGCGCGATGAATGCACTGGTCGAACGCACACACGTCCGCGATCTCGTCGCAGCCAGGAAGGCGTCGTGAACGATCGACAGCCGATCGGCGATGCGAGCGAAGCGCGCGCCGGCTGGCGCCTTACCGCGCCGGCGCTCACGATCATTCTCCTTGTCGCCCTGTTCCCGCTCGGCTGGACAGTGTGGGAGTCGCTGCACCAGCACGACCTGCGCATGCCCTGGCTTGGGCGTCCATTTGTCGGACTGGGGAACTACTTCACCATTCTCCAGGACGCGCGCTTCTGGCAGGCGTTAGGCCACACGGCGCTCTTCGCCGTCATCAGCGTCTCGCTCGAGCTCTCGTTAGGTCTCGCGCTCGCGTTGGCGATGAATCGGACCTTTCGCGGCCGAGGCATCGTGCGCGCCGCGGTGCTTGTGCCGTGGGCGATCCCGACGGTGGTCGCGGCTCTCCTCTGGCGCTTCATGTTCGATTCACAAGCAGGAATCGCGAACGTCGTCCTCGCCGACGTCGGATTATTGCGCCATCCCCTCGTCTGGTTCGTGCGCGCGTCGACCGCCTGGGTCCCCGTGATTCTTGCCGACGTGTGGAAGACGACGCCATTCGTCGGTCTGCTCTTGCTTGCCGGACTCCAGAGCATCGACAAGGAGTTGTACGAGGCTGCAGCCACCGATGGCGCGAGTGCGTGGTGGCAACTCCGGCACATCACGATACCGTTGCTCAAGCCGGCGATTTTGGTCGCACTCATTTTTCGAACGCTTGACGCATTTCGCGTGTTCGACCTGATCTATGTCATGACGGGTGGCGGACCCGGAACGTCGACGGAGCCGGTTGCGGTCTACGCGTTCAATACGCTTTTGCAGAACCTGGAATTCGGCTACGGCGCGGCGCTCTCGGTCATCATCTTTCTCGTGACGTTCGGCCTCGCGATGCTCTACATGCGCGGGCTCGGTCTCGAGCTTGGGGGCCCAAGGCGACGATGAAGACCGAACGTAGCAGTCGAGTGGGTCCGATTGCGGCACGAGTTGGGCTCGTGCTCCTCGTGCTCTTCGCGGCGTTTCCGTTCTACTGGGCTGTCGTCGCGTCGTTCACTCCGGAAGCGACGCTTTTTCGGGAGCCGTCGCTCTGGCCGCGTGAGCTCTTGCTCGATCATTATCGCGCGCTTTTCACCGAACGCGACTTCTGGACACCGATTAAGAATTCGCTGATTGTCGCGGGGACGACGACCGTCTTCTGCGTGACCATCGGTGCCTTCGCGGCCTACGCCCTCGCGCGGATCGAGTTCCCGTTCAAGCGTGTGATACTCGGCTTCATCCTCGCGGTGACGATGTTCCCACAGATCTCGATTGTCAGTCCGCTCTACATGCTCCTGCGGACGCTGCGGCTGATCAACACGTACCCTGGGCTCGTACTACCATATGTGACGTTCGCGATGCCCTTGGCTGTGTGGCTTCTCGTCGGATTCTTCCGGCAGCTGCCGCCGGATCTCGAGGAAGCGGCGATGGTCGACGGCGCCTCGCGATGGCAGAGCTTCACTCGCGTGATTCTGCCGCTCACCGGACCTGGCCTGGCGACGACGGCGATTCTCACGTTCATCTATTGCTGGAACGAATTCCTCTTCGCGCTGTCGTTCACGCTCGGACCGGAGCGGTACACGGTGCCGGTCGCGATCGCGTTGTTCCGGGGGCAGTATCAGGTGCCGTGGGGTCAGGTGCTCGCGGCGACTGTCGTTGCGACGGCGCCGGTGGCGATCGTCGTCCTCGGGTTTCAGCGGCGGATCGTGCAAGGGCTCACGGCTGGTGCGGTCAAAGGCTGACGGAAGCGTACATGGCGCGCATAACTCTTTCGCACGTCGATAAGCGTTACCCGAACGGCTTCGTCGCCTCGCGCGATCTCTCATTGGAGATCGCCGACGGCGAGTTGCTCGTTCTCGTCGGCCCGTCAGGCAGCGGGAAATCGACCGTCCTGCGAATGATCGCCGGACTCGAGAAGCCGACGGGCGGTACGATCACCATCGCTGAGCGTGATGTCACGCGTCTCCCACCACAAGAGCGTGACATCGCGATGGTCTTTCAGAGCTATGCGCTCTATCCGCACATGACCGTGCGCGAAAATATGGCGTTCGGGCTACGCCTCCGAAAGCAATCCAACGAGATGGTCGCGCGGCGCATCGGCGAAGTCGGGGATGCGTTGGGGCTGACGTCGATGCTCGATCGAAAGCCGGC
>DATBBP010000218.1:0-2299 GCA_036270935.1 Gemmatimonadaceae bacterium | reverse complement strand
GCTAGAATCGGCCGGTGTAGTACGGAGCGCGTCCGTTCGACAGCAGCAGCGTGAGTGGTTCGTCGATTACGTCTTGGCAGCGCGAGGCGTCTGATTGGTTGGAGCCGATTGCGAACAGGCTTCCTCGGGGCGGGTATGACGAGAGCATGGCCACGAAGCTCGATCGAACAATCAGGCGAGAGATTACAATCGACGGCGAGCCGTACACGGTTGCCATATCGGCTGATGGACTGCGACTGACGAGGAAGCGATTTCGCTCCGGCGTTGAGATGTCGTGGAAGGCAATTTGGACTCAGGGCGACCATAGGGACGAGCCGCCTGTGGAAAGTGAGCGCGGCTGACCCCGCTCTCTTTGGTCCGCTATAATTTTCTTCGTCCCCAAGCCGGGCACTCTTGATGTCACGGATGATTCGTTCCCGCAAATTCGTTGTTGCCAGCGTTGTCGCACTGCCGCTCCTCGCTGGTGGATTCGTGCTGCAGTCTCGCGTCACGCGTGGCAGCCAAGCCCTACTCGACCAAGTTCTCCAGCTCGTCAACGAGCGCTACGTCGACACGCTCGACGCAGGTCAGCTATACGAAAAGGCGGCGAGAGGCTTGGTAAAGGAGCTCAACGATCCATATAGCGAGCTGCTCGCCCCCAAGGAACTAAAGGCCTTCACGACCAATACCGGTGGTCGCTACGGCGGTATTGGAATGCAGATCGAACCGCAACAGGGGCAGATCGTGATCAGCAAGGTCTTCCCGAACACGCCAGCTGAGGCGGGTGGCGTTCGCGAAGGCGACCGAATCGTGCAGATCGACACCATTCATGTCGTGAACTGGACGACGCAGCAAGCGCAGGATGCGCTGATGGGAACGCCAGGAACGAAGGTCACCGTCAAGTTTGGCCGTCCGGGTGTAACCTCGCCGATCGAAGTGCATTTCACTCGCGCCGTAATCCACGTGCCCGCCGTTCGGTATGAGATCGCGTTCGGCACGAATGGCGAAAAGGTCGGCTATGTCCCGCTCGATCGCTTCAACGAGACGGCAGCGCAGGAGGTCCAGGATGCTGTGCGCGCATTGCAGAAGCAGAACGTGCGCGGAATCGTCCTCGACTTCCGCGGCAATCCTGGCGGCATTCTCGATCAGAGTCTCGTCATCAGCAATCTCTTCCTCAAAGACGGGCAGGAGATCGCTTCGATCCGTGCACGTAATGGGGACACGCAACCGTACGTCGCGCACGGCAGCCCCACAGTGCCGACCACGCCACTCATCGTCCTCACCGACGACTACACGGCTTCCGCGTCTGAAATCGTCGCCGGCGCGCTTCAGGACCACGACCGCGCGCTGATCGTCGGCCAGACCAGTTTCGGTAAGGGTCTCGTACAGTCCGTCTTCAATCTCGACGGCGGCTACGCGCTCAAGCTGACGACAGCGAAGTGGTATACGCCGAGCGGGCGCTCTATTCAGAAGGAGCGCAAGTTCGAGAATGGCCACTTCGTAGAGCAGGAGCCCGATACGACTGCCGAGACGGAGAGCGTGAAAAAGAATCGACCGGCGTACAAGTCCGACGCGGGCCGAGTGGTATACGGCGGCGGCGGAATTACACCTGACGTCATCGTTGCCGACGACACGCTAACGTCCGCCGAGCAGCGCCTGGCCAAGTCACTCGCCGCAAAGCAGCAGGACTTCTACACGACGTACTACGACTATTCGCTCGAGCTGTCCAAGACGGTGAACAAGGACTTCACGGTTCCACCGCAATGGCGCGAAGAGTTGCTGCGTCGGCTTCAGGCGAAGGGCGTGGTGATCGATCGCAAGGACTACGACGGTTCGGCACGTTACGTCGATCGCCTGCTCGAGCAACGCGTCGCGCGTTTCGCTTTTGGCGACTCAGCCGCAAAGCGACGCGATCTTCCCTACGACGCGCCTCTCCGCAAGGCAATCGATTTGCTCGACAAGGGCACGACACAGAAGGAGCTCTTCGCTCTCGCCTCTGCGGAAGCGGCGCACATGCCGGCCGCGCAGGCGAAGCGGCACTAGATCAGCGTCTGATCTAGATTCGGGGCATGCATCCACGCCTGCCCCGAACCAAATCCAGATCGATGAAGACCGCCGCCCTGGCTGGGGCGGCGGTTTTTGTTTTGTCGTTCACCGGCGCGGCGCATCGGGAGATACCTAACGCGCTGGACGAGCCACATCTCCGGCACATTCGCCAGCTCACGTTTGGCGGCGAAAACGCCGAAGCGTATTTCAGCCATGATGGCAGGCGTCTGATCTTTCAGTCGACGCGAGACGGCCGCGGGTGCGATCAGCAGTT
>DATBBP010000217.1:0-3807 GCA_036270935.1 Gemmatimonadaceae bacterium | reverse complement strand
TCGTTCCTGAAGTGAGGGCATTCGAAAGACAATCTCAGGTATCAGTTACAAAGTATCACTGGTGCGAGCTCAGTGCGTGCAGCCGAGGAAGCTCTTGGCGTCGCTCACGACGCGGTCGCGCACCTCGTCGAGCGTACCGGGAACCAGCGCGCCGGAAGCTTTGACGTGGCCACCGCCGCCAAACTGCCGCGCGAACGTGTTCACGTCGACGTCGCCGGTGCTGCGGAAGGAGATCTTGACCTTTCCGTAGCCGAGGTCGCGGAAAAAAATTGCCATGCGCGTTCCCGCTATCGATCGGGCATGCTCGACGATGCCGTCCAAATCCTCCGATCGTACACCATGCCGCTCGAGCGATCCCGACTGCATCGTCAGCCACGATACACCGCACTGCTCGTCCACACCAAGGCTCGCGAGAACTTCGGCGAGAAGACGAACGCGCCCGGCCGGCGCCGACGCGTAGACGCGCTGATACATCTCCTCGGGATCCACGCCGCGCGACAGCAGCTCGCCGGCGATTGCGTGGCTCCGAGGCGTGGTGTTGCTGTAGCGAAACGCGCCGGTATCCGTCAGGATCGCCACATAGAGTGAGCGCGCGATCTCCGGTGTGATCTCGAGATCGAGCTCGCACGCCAGATCGTATACGAGCTCTCCCGTCGCACACGCCGTCGTGTCGGTGAGCACGACGTCGCCCGCGGGATCGTCGGACGCAACATGATGATCGATGACGATCTTCGGTACCGTTAGGCGCCGGACGCTCTCGGTGAGATTGCCCAACCTCTTCACGTCGCTGATATCGGCGACGAGCAACAGATCGATGCCAGCAAGCGCGGCACTCCCCTTCTCCGTGTCGTCGACGACATCGCCGCCGAGCAGGAAATCGAAGAGCGATGGCCACGGCGTCGGATTGACGATGCGGCATCGCAGCCCGCGTTGCCCAAGAAGCCGCGCGAGCGCCGCCTCGGAGCCACAGGCATCGCCGTCGGCGTTCATGTGCGTCGAGAGCGCCACGCGCCGTCCCGTCACGAGCTCGCCCGCGAGCCGCTGAATGTCGGCGCGCCGCTCTGGCGAAATGCGCAGATAGTCGGTGTGTTGCACGATAGCGAAGCTCCCAGACGCAAAGCGGCGCCCGGTGTTCACCGGGCGCCGCCTGAAGATAACCTCGCTGGCGTCAGTCGGCGGCGGCAGCGGCGTTCATCGAATCGACGTCAGACCCGACCCTCGAGTGCCTCTTGCCGTAGGAGAAGTAGATGACAAGCCCAAGGACCATCCAGACGACGAGCCGAATCCAGGTATCGGTTGGAAGCCCGTACATCATGTAGCCACAAATGAGGATTCCGAGAATCGGCACAACGGGCACGAGCGGCGTGCGGAACGGGCGCGGAATATTCGGCCGCTTGTACCGCAGCACCATCACGCCGAAACAGACGATGACGAAGGCGAGCAGGGTGCCGATCGACACGAGCTCGCCGAGAAGACCGATTGGGAAGAAACCAGCGACTGCGGCGGCGACAACGCCGGTGACGATCGTCGTCACGTAGGGCGTTTGGAACTTGGGGTGCACTTTGCCGAACACGGAAGGCAGCAGTCCATCGCGGGACATCGAGAAGAAGATGCGCGGCTGCCCCATGAGCATCACCAGCACGACCGAAGCAAGGCCCGCGATCGCGCCGATGTTCACGAGTAAGGCGAGCCAGGCCAGCGCCGGCGCTTTCGAGATCGCGACGAAGACCGGCTGCGGCACGTTGAGATCCGTGTAGTGTGCCAAGCCAGTCATCACGAGACCCATCAGGATGTACAGCACCGTACAGATGCCTAACGAAGCGAGGATCCCGATCGGCATGTCTCGCTGCGGATTCTTCGCTTCCTGCGCTGCGGTCGACACGGCGTCAAAGCCGATGTAGGCGAAGAAGACAACGCCCGCTGCGCGCACGATGCCGGTCCAACCGAAGTGGCCGAATTCGCCAGTGGTGTTCGGCGGAATGAATGGATGCCAGTTGGCGGTATTCACGAACATGAAACCGAAGCCGATGACGAGGAACACGATCGCCAGCTTCAGGAACACGATGAAGTTGTTGAAGCGAGCCGACTCCTTGATGCCGATCACGAGCAACGTCGACATCAGGCCGATGAGAATGATCGCGGGGATGTTGATCACACCGTGGCTGAGCACGTAGCGACTGGTATCGCAGACCTGCCCCGCAGAGAGGGAAATCGCCTGGTTCGTTGCCGGATCGATGCAGAGCACGGAGCGCACCAGATTGTGAGTGCCTTCGACGCTTAGCGGTGCCTGGGTGTACGCGAGTGGGAGCTTGAGGCCGAGCTGCGACAGGAACGAGGCGAAGTAGCCGGCCCAACCGACAGCGACGGTCGCTGCGCCGAACAGATACTCGAGAATCAGGTCCCAGCCGATGATCCACGCCACCAGCTCACCGAGCGTCGCGTAACCGTAGGTGTAGGCGCTTCCGGCGATCGGGATCATCGCGGCGAACTCGGCATAGCAGAGTCCCGCGAACAGACAACCAACTCCCGCGAGCACGAATGACAACACCACGCTGGGACCGGCGTACTGTGCGGCAGCAGTACCCGTCAAAACGAAAATGCCGGCACCGATGATTGCACCAATGCCGAGCGTCGTGAGATTGAGGGCGCCGAGTGCGCGTTTGAGCGTGTGCTGTCCTTCCGTCGCCGCCTCCTGCTGGAGGAGGGAAATGCTCTTCGTCGACCACAGACCCATGGTGGTTTTCTCCAGGGAGATGCGAAGCCGTCGCGGCTAGAGTGCGCCGCAGTGTGGGGGGAAACCGTTCGAGATTTACGGCGAACGATTCATATCGCAGCGCATGTGTTGTATACAGCGGCGCAACGCGTGAAGTTCGCCGTGCGCGGGGCGGATTGTCAAGGGAGAGAATGGCTTACGGAGGTGTTGGGTGCTAGGTGCTAGGTGCTAGGTACTAGAAAAAACCCCGCGAAGTCGATCGCGGGGTTCCGATTTCTGCTAGCACCTAGCACCAAACACCTAGCACCTCCGGTGCGAACCTCACTCACTCACAGACTGTAGTTAGGCGCTTCTCTCGTGATCGTCACATCGTGCGGGTGCGACTCGCGGAGTCCCGCCATCGTTATGCGGACAAACTGTGTCTCCGAGCGAAGCTCGTCCACCGTGCTGCAGCCCACGTATCCCATGCCGCTCCGCAGTCCGCCAACCATTTGGAACAGCACGTCGCCAACAGGGCCCTTGTAAGGCACGCGCCCTTCGATGCCCTCGGGAACCAGCTTCCGCGGTGAGAGCTCACCCTCCTGGAAATAGCGGTCCGCGCTTCCGTCCTGCATCGCGGAGAGGCTGCCCATGCCGCGAACCACTTTGAACCTTCGACCCTCGAGCAAGAACGCCTCGCCCGGACTCTCCTCCGTTCCCCCCAGCATCGACCCCATCATCACGCTCGACGCACCAGCAGCGAGTGCCTTCACGGCGTCGCCCGAGTATTTGATGCCGCCGTCCGCGATCACCGGCACATCACCCGCCCCCTCCACCGACTCCAGAATTGCGGTGAGCTGCGGGACGCCAACACCGGTCACGACTCGCGTCGTGCAGATCGAGCCTGGACCGACACCGACCTTCACTGCGTCGACGCCGCGTTCGACGAGCGCACGCGCTCCCTCGCGTGTGGCGACGTTGCCGGCGATGAGCTGAACGTCTGGGAATCGCTGACGAATATCGGCGGTCGCGGCGAGGACCGCTTCGCTGTGGCCATGTGCTGTGTCGATCACGATCGCGTCGACGCCCGCCTCGACGAGTGCTTTCGCGCGCAC
>DATBBP010000216.1:0-7204 GCA_036270935.1 Gemmatimonadaceae bacterium | reverse complement strand
TTCAAATAGGCTCGCTGCGAGCGCAGCGAGCAGCCGACGATGCGGAGGCACTCGGCTTGCCCCGCGAACAGCGATGACAGAGCCGATTCGAAAAGACGAGAGCGCCGGCGGGCGCGATCGAGCCTCTCCCAACGCCAGTCCGACCGTGATTTACGGAGAGCGGCGCCGGCGGTCGATGGGATGGCGGACCAAGGATGTGCTGCGCACGGCCGCGCTGGTGATAGCGATGTACGTCGGCGTGCGAATGATCTGGTTCGCAAGCCCGCTTTTCCTCACTGCCTTCCTCGGCATTCTATTCGGGCTGGCCGTTTCGAGCGGCGTCGATCACCTGGCGCACTGGCGGATTGCGCGCGGAGTCGCAGCGGCGCTGATCGTCATCACGTTCCTCGGGCTGCTCGTCGGGTTCGGCGCTTGGGTTGCGCCGACGATTCGCGCGCAATCCGTCGAGCTCAGACGACGGCTGCCTGAGGCCATCGATCGGCTCGAATCGTGGGCAAACCGGCACAATGATGGATTGATCGGCAGCTTCCTGACGACCTCCAATGAGCCGGCGAAGCGCGACACCGTGCACGCCACGGGCGCGACGTCATCGGCACCTCGCGCGGCTGCGCCCCCCAATGGAGCCGACACGGCGAGCGCGACGCCACTGCGCGATCGCATCAGCCGGCAAATGGCCGGCGCGACGCGTTATCTCTTTCCATTCTTGTCGTCGACGCTCGCGGTGTTGGGCGGCTTGTTGATCATTCTCTTTCTCGCGATCTACATCGGCGCCGATCCGGATCTGTATCATCGCGGGCTGATGCTGCTTTTTCCGCGTCGAGCGCGACATCGCGCTGGAGAGGTCTTCTCGGCGATGGCGACGGTTCTGCGCCGCTGGCTCGTCACCCAGCTCATTGCAATGGTCGCCATCGGCAGCGTGACGACGGTCGTGTTGCTGATACTCGACGTCAAGGCGGCATTCGCTCTCGGTATTCTCGCGGGCCTTCTGGAGTTCATTCCCACGGTCGGTCCGATTCTCAGCGCCGTTCCGGCTGTCGCGATGGGTTTCCTCGACTCTCCGGAGAAAGCGCTCTACGTTGCAATTGCTTTCTGGGCGATCCAGTTCGCGGAGAATCATCTACTCATTCCGCTCTTGATGAAGGGTGGCGTCGATGTGCCGCCGGTGCTGACGATTCTCTCACAAGCGCTCATGGCGATGGTATTCGGTTTTCTCGGTCTGATGTGCGCCGTGCCGATTCTGGCCGCGGTGATGGTGGCGGTGAAAATGCTTTATGTCGAAGACGTGGTTGGCGAACGAGTGCCGGTCACGAACGAGAATCCGGCAAAAGACGTCGCTCCTGCTTAACGACGAACCGCGTGAACGGATCGCACGCGACGGTTTCCGGGGCGACGATTCCGCTCGTCAGGCGCTTTCCCGCCCTGGCAAGCGTGCCGCGGGCGCACCTCGGACGCTTTCCGACACCTCTCCAGTACGTCGAGCCGCTCGCGCCCGGGCTCTGGTTCAAGCGCGAAGATCTCGCTGCCGAGCCGTTAGGCGGCAACAAGGTACGGGCGCTCGAATTTCTGCTCGGCGGCGTGCGGCCCGGCGATCTCGTCGTGACGGTCGGCGCCGCCGGCTCGACGCACGCGCTCGCAACGGCGCTGTACGCGCGACGACTCGGTGCGCGCGTACGCGTTTTTCGCTGGCCGCAGGAGCTGAACGACGTCGCGCGTCACGTCTCCGAACGCATCGCTCTCGAAACGGGTGAGGTCACGATGCGAGGCGGAGTAATCAGCTCCTATCTCAGCGCTTTCGTCGCGCGGCTGCGCGGTGCACGATGGATCGCGGCAGGAGGCAGCACGCCACTCGGCATCCTCGGACAGGTCAACGCGGCGCTCGAGCTGGCGGAACAGGTGCGCGAAGGCCTAATGCCCCGCCCCGATCGGCTCGTCGTGCCCCTCGGCACCGGAGGAACGGCGGCAGGTCTCGCGCTCGGTCTTGCCATTGCACCGCTCAACCTCGAGGTGATCGGCGTGCGCGTCGTACCGCGCGTCATCGCGAATCAGGCGCACTTACGGCGTCTCATCGCAGCCACGGCACGTCTGCTCGAGCGGCTGACCGATGGGCGGGTGCCGAGACCCGGCAAGTCTCGAATTCGCATTCTGCACGGTTTCTACGGCGGCGCGTACGGCCGAGTCACGAACGCCGGCGACGAAGTCGCCCGTGAGTGCCTCGAGCACACCGGTCTCGCGATCGATCCGACGTATGGCGCGAAGGCGCTCGCGGCCGCGGTCGCGCTCAGTCGAGAACAAGGCGGGACGACTCTGTTCTGGCTATCGTTCGACGCGCGATGGATGCAGCGAAGCGAGAAAGGTCGTGCCTCGGATGCCGCGGGACGCGAGTAAAGGACGATATGTCGACATTGCCAGAAGTTCAGTTTCACATCTACCCAACCGACTGCGATATGCTTGGGCATCTGAATCATGCGACGATGCTCAACTTTCTCGAGCGCGCGCGATGGGCGCTGCTCGAGCCGCAGGTCGATGTGAGGCACTGGGCGAAGCAGCCGGTGTTCTCGGTCGTGCGTCACGTCGACATCGACTACCTGGCACAGTCGCTGCCCGGTGAGGATTTGCGAATTCGGTCTGGGCTTCTCGCGGTTCGCAACACGAGCTACATCGTTCGCCAGGAAGCGCACAAGGTCGAATCGGATTTACTCGTCGCGCGCGCGAACATTGTCTTCGTGACCATCGGCCACGATGGACGGCCGGTGCGCGTGCCTGACGAGTGGCGGGAGCTGCTTCCCCTCTGGCCCGACGCCGAGTGACGACGGAACGCTGAGCTATGATCGCGCAGATCGGCGGCGCGGCGATCGGTTATGACGATATCGGCGAAGGAACGCCGGTGGTATTCCTTCACGCGTTTCCGCTGAATCGCACGATGTGGGCGCCGCAGACGAGCGCCCTCGCCGCCGATTGGCGCTGCATTGCCATCGACTTCCGCGGCTTCGGAGAATCCGCGCCCGCCGGGCCCTTCACCGTCGATCGTTATGCAGACGACGTCGGTGAGCTGCTCGGCGAGATCGGGGTGCGCCGCGCCGTCGTCGTTGGTCTGTCTATGGGCGGTTATGTCGCGTTTGCGCTATGGCGCCGGCACGCGAAACGTGTTCGTGCGCTGGTGTTGGCCGACACGCGCGCGAGAGCCGACTCACCCGAGACACGCGAGCGTCGCCGCGAGCTGATCGCGCTCGCACGCAGCGATGGCGCCGCCGCAGTTGCCGACCGTCAGCTCGTCGGCTTACTCGGCAAAACCACTCGCGAACGGCGGCCCGAGATCGGGAATGCGGTACGCGCGATCGCCGCGAGCGCGACTGTTGACGGAATTGTTGGAGGACTCGAGTCGATGCTCGGCCGGCCCGACTCGACGCCAACGCTCTCGACGCTGACGATTCCGACACTGATCGTCGTCGGCGAGGAGGACGTGATCACGCCGGCCAAGGAAGCGCGCACGATGTACGCAGCAGTTCAAGGAAGTCGCTTCGAGATGTTAGCGAACGCTGGCCACTTGAGCAGTGTCGAGCGTCCGGCCGCGTTCAATGCGGTGCTGAGCGAATTCTTGAACGCCGTGGAGAGTGCGGTCTAGTGCGATGTAACCGAGACGTTAAGAGCAGGCGCACCGCTCTGGTTAGCTTCCAGCCATGTCTTCCCCAAATGCTGCGCCTATTTCCTCCGCCGAGCAGACGCGCAGCGCGCGCATCGGCGCGATGCTCTTTCGCAATCGTAGTTGGCTCCCCGTGCTATTCATCGGCGTGCCGCTGCTCGTTCCAGCGCGTATGTCGCCGACGCTGTGGATCATCGGTGCGATCTGTGTCGTCGCCGGCGAATGGATTCGTCTCGCCGGAGTCGCCGCCGCCGGCACCGTAACGCGTCGTCGTTCGCGCACGGTGCAACGGCTCGTCACCTACGGAATGTTCGCCTGGGTGAGGAATCCGCTCTACGTCGGCAATTTCCTCATCTGGATGGGCTTCACGGTCATCTCGGGCGTGCTGTGGTTTCTCCCGATTGCGATCGCGATCTTCGCGATTGAGTACTCGCTCATCGTGCGATACGAGGAGGGCGTCCTCGAGTCGATTTTCGGAGCGGAGTATCTGGCGTACAAGCAATCGACGCCGCGCTGGGTACCCCGTCCGCCAAGTCCGGCAGCAACCGGGCCGCACGACTGGAAAGAGGCGTGGCGCAGCGAGGTGAGCACGTTCGCACAGTACGCGCTTCTCGTAGTCGCGTTCGTGGTGAAGCAGTGGTGGGAAATCCGCTTGTCGCCGTGAGGAACTGCTCTCCTCAGCGTGACATTAGCGTGTTGGGCGACCCGGAGGAGTCTCGCCCTTGAACACGTCCCGGTTGATCTGGACGAACTGCTTCTGATTCGCCGGAACGTCCTCCTCCGGGAAAATCGCGGTTACCGGACATTCCGGCTCGCACGCCCCGCAGTCGATACACTCGTCGGGGTGAATGAAAAGCTGCGTATCGCCTTCGTAAATGCAATCGACGGGGCAGACGTCGACACACGCCTTGTCCTTGACGCCGATGCAGGCTTCAGTGATCACGTAGGGCATGCTCGCCTCGAACCATCCTCGGTAGTGCGCGGTAGGTGCCAAAGATAAAAGATGCTGGGGGCTAGGTGATAGGTGCTAGTGGCTCACCGCTGGCTAGCACCTATCACCTATCACCCTTTTTCAGCTCCGGATTCTCTCGGTACAGCGTCGCCGTGCGGCCGATGACCTGCACGACGTCCGCCTCCATTGCTCCGGCAAGATCGTTCGCCGCGTCCTTCACACGCGAGTCGTCGTTGCGCGAGAACTGAATCTTCACCAGCTCGCGGGTGCGGAGGGCGTCGTCAAGCGATTGACGCACTGCGTCGGTGACGCCCTGATGTCCGACGTGAACGGTGACGGAGAGACGATGCGCTTCCGCACGCAGCGCGGCGCGGGCCTTCGACGATAACATGCCTAAAAGCTAAGGGCGTTCCCCCTCGCTGCGGAGAATCGAGAACGGATTGATCGGTTCTCCGTTCCAGTACTTTCCGTCGTGTGGCATTCGCATCACCTGGAAGTGCAGGTGCGGAATGTCCTTCGGCGCGTTGCCCGTAGTGCCGACGAAGCCGATTGTGTCGCCCTTCGCCAGCGGCATCCCCGCAGCGATCGGCTCGTGATAGTGATCGAGGTGAGCGTAATAGTAGACCACACGGGAATCCGAGTCCGTCGTGTACACGGTATTTCCGCCAGCGTTATTCCAGCTCACACGCAGCACGCGTCCGTCGTCCGCGGCGAGCACCGGTGTGCCGCGCGGCGCAAGGATGTCGATCGCCCGATGTCGTCGTGCTCCATCGCGCGGCTCGTCGAATGAATCCGTGAGTTGATCAGGCCGAATGCCTGCCACGGGTAGCAGTAGCCGACGGGACCTGAGGTATTCGGCGTCGGCTTCCGTGGAACCCAACGTGGCCGCGGTCGCCAATGGCACCGGCTCGGCTGCGGCCTTCGGCTGGGAATCCGAGCGTGATGGCCGGGCCGCTGGCGCTGGCGCTGGATTGATGGGAAAACGAGGACGCGTACACGCGCCAAGCAGCACGAGTGCTGCCACGGTGCGATGCCAATGCCCGCACCCGAGCCGCGAGAGAAACGGTGATCGCCAGGCCATCCTGCGATTGACGATTGGCACTGTCCGACGTCGCACCTATTGCAGCAATCGCCGGTCGAGGCCGACGCGGGCGACCACGGCTGCGAAGCGCGCGGAATGACGGATGGGATCGAAGAAGGGCTCGGCCAGCGACTCGGTGTTGAACGACATGTCGTGCTGCGCCGCGGCGCGCTCGAGCATCGTCAAGGCATGTGCGGTGTCGGCGAGGCCGAGATAGACGCGCGTTGCCGCGCCAGCGGCACTGCTCTGCCTCGACGCCGCCGCCTCGAGCCGTTGAGCGATGTCACGAGCCTTGGCGGTACGTCCCGACTTCCCATAGGCGTAGCCAAGCACGCCCAGCGCGAATGCGTTCGACGTGTCGATCTGCCGCGCCCCCTCGAGCTGACGAATTGCTTCATCGAAGCGATTGGCGTAGAGGTGAACGGTGCCCGACATCATTCGCGTCACGAGCAACGTCGAGTCCATGTCGAGCGCGTGCTTCACCGCGGCTTGCGCCTGCGGGTCCCGCTTGGCAATGCCGAGCGCGATGCCGTAGGAGCCAAACGCGACCGGCGAGAGCGGATCGAGCTCGGTGGCGCGCCGAAGCTGCGCGAGCGCCTCGTCGACTCGGCCATTCAGGAGCAGCATCTCGCCGTACCACTGATGAGCAGTTGCATAATTCGGATCGAGGGCGAGCGCGCGCTGATAGTCGCGCTCCGCTTCGCTCCAACGCCAACCTACGCCCAGCAGATTCGCCCGCGACGCATATGCTTCAGGCACGGTGCTGTCGAGCGCGATTGCCTTGTCGATGCTGCGAAGACCGAGTGGCAAGACTGAGTCCACGCGGACGTTGGCGTACAGCGGAAGCACGGCGTACACATCGGCGATACCTGTGTACGCTTTGGCGAACGCGGGATCGCGCGTTGATGCCTGCTGGAAGTAAGCGAGCGCGCTGCGCAGCGCGTCCTCGCCGCGTTTCTGGAAGAAGAATCGGCCGCGCAGATAGAGATCGTATGCTTGGAGATCGTCGGTGCCGCGCGCTGCAGACGACCCGGCGAGCGCGACGTTCGCGCCCAGCTCCGGTGACACTGCGTCGACGATGGCATTTGAGATCTCGTCCTGCACTTTGAAGAGGTCCGTCGCCTGACGTTCGAACATGTCCGACCACAGCGTCGCGCCATCGGCAATGTTGATGAGCCGTGCCGTTACACGAAGGCGCCCGCTTTCGCGTTGAACGGTGCCCTCGAGCAGCATCGTGACGTTGAGGGATTTGCCGATCTCTTCGGGCGTCGTGAGCTTGTCACGGGCTGACGTCGCCGCGGTGCGCGCCGCCACACGCAGCCCCCGGAGTTTCGACAGCGCCGTCGTGATCTGTGCGGTCATACCCTCAGCGAAGTAGACGTCGCTCGTGTCACCGCCAATGTTGACGAGCGGCAGCACGGCGATGGACTTCGAGCCAGCAGATGCCGCTGCTGTTGCCGCGACCGTGGCGTTACGTGCCTCACGAGTACGGAAGTACGTGCCCGCGGCCAACCCGGCCGTGAGGAGCACG
>DATBBP010000215.1:0-2830 GCA_036270935.1 Gemmatimonadaceae bacterium | reverse complement strand
TCGCTGCCGTGTGGGTGCGCCACATGCCTAACGATGTATACTTCCAGGCAGGGCTCTTCGCGGTGATCGGTCTCGCCGCGAAGAACGCGATCCTGATCGTCGAGTTCGCGAATCAGCTGCGCGAGCAGGGGATGTCGATCTACGACGCGACGATCGAAGCGGCGCGCGAGCGGCTGCGGCCCATTCTCATGACATCACTGGCATTCGTCTTCGGGACGTTGCCGCTGTTGTTCGCGAGCGGTGCGGGCGCGGCGAGCCGCCATTCCATCGGCACGAGCGTGTTTTTTGGTATGGTTGGCGCAACGGCGATCGGAATCTTTTTTATACCGCTCTTCTTCTACACGATCCGATCTCTGGCCGAGCGTCGCCGCGCACGCTCGCCGGCGATCGCGCCGACGTTCGCCACGGCGCAGGGAGACTGACGATGCGCGCGCTCGTCACATCGTTAGGCCTCGCCGGCGTGTTCTTCGCCGAGGCGTGCGCGGTAGGACCATCCACGCGGGTCTCTCCCGTTCTCGCGTCGTCGGTGACAGCGACCGACAGCCTCGCCGCGCCGCAGACTCGAGCGTTCCTGGATTCGATCGACATCGTCCGTGAAGCCGCGCCGGTACGCCTCGATCGAGCGTTCCGCGCGCCAGGCACACCCGATTCCGTACGTTCGTCGCGCTCTGAGAGAGTGGACTCGATCGTGGTCGGTAGACATGGCGATGTACTCTGGAGCGCGGTGTTTGGGGATTCGCAGCTCGTGGCGCTGATCAACGAAGCCGAGAGCAACAATGTCGGGCTACGGTACGCGAGGTCCGTGGTGCGCCAGTCGCGAGCAAGCGTCATGGCTGCACGTAGTCCACTCT
Source organism: Gemmatimonadaceae bacterium (assembly GCA_036270935.1). GTDB lineage: Bacteria > Gemmatimonadota > Gemmatimonadetes > Gemmatimonadales > Gemmatimonadaceae > AG2. Next base: position 1,979 of record DATBBP010000215.1, on the reverse strand, counting down.
TTCCGCAAATCTCGGCGTCGGCGTACCGAAGCACGAACAAAGCAGTCTTGGGACCGCTCGGCTTCAGTTACAACGCCGTGAACGTCACCGGGGACGTTTCCTGGTCACTCGACGTGTGGGGCGGCACTCGCCGCCAGCTCGAGGCAGCGCAGTTCGATCTGCGGCGAAGTGAGGAGGAAGTGAGCGACAGCAGCCTGTCGATCGCCAGCAACGTCGCCACGGACTATGTGCAGCTGCTATTGCTCGACGGCGTGATGGCCGTGACCGAGCAGACGCTCGCGGCTTGGCAAAAGACATACGCCGCAGTGCGCGCGCGGTTTGCGCGTGGCGTGGTGTCGGAGCTCGACGTGAGGCAGTTCGAGGCCGATCTCGGCCAGCCCGCGGCCAACATCGCGGAGTTCGCCCGCCAGCGCACGTTGGTGGAGAACCAACTGTCGCAACTGCTCGGTCGCCAGCCGGGGACGATCGCGCGGGGCCGCGCGCTCCTCGACGCCGTAAGCTGCCTAACGGTACCAGATTCCGTCCCCGGCGTTCTGGTCGCGCGGCGTCCGGATGTCCTGGCGTCCCAACGCGCCCTGCAGGCAGCGTTGGCGCAGGTTGGTGTAGCCGTCGCCAATCGGCTGCCGTCGGTGGCCATAACGAACAGCTACGGCAGCGAGCGGCCGACGTATCGTGGATTGTTCGCGAGGCCGGGCGAGCTGTACTCGCTGGAGCTCGGCGTTTCGGTGCCGATCTTCACCGGCGGCCAACTGAAGGGCCGCGAAGACGCGGCGCGCGCTCAAGTCGAGCAGGCCCGCGCCGTGTACGACCAGACGCTACTACGCGCGCTCGGGCAGGCGAGCAACGCGCTGGCCGGGGTTCACTCGTATCGCGACCAAGCCGCGGCCCAAGCCACGCAGGTGCAGGCACTCGAGCGCGCGCTGGAAATTGCGCAGCGCCGATACCTCGCCGGCATTCAGAGCTCGCTCGATCTCCTGTCGGCTCAGCGGTCGCTCTACACGGCGCAGCTCGCGCTGGCGCAGGCGCGGGCGCAATTCCTCCAGTCCACCGTGCAGCTGTATGAGGCAGTCGGCGGAATGTGGACCGGCACGGCGCGCTGAGCCGTTAGGCATCTCCTGTTTACATCAACACATTTGAGTCCGAGGGTCAGCCATATGTCAGTCCGTACTCCGAGTATTGAAGAGATGTCGAACAAGGCTGCCGGCGAAGAATTGGCGAGGTTCGAAGGGACTTGGAGGTTTGTCGCCGGTGAGGCGGATCAGCGCACCGTCCCCGCGGTGGATCTCAGTGGTGCATCAATGGTGATCAAGGGCAATCGCGCCTCCATAGCACAAGGAGGACAGACCCTCGAAGTGGTGGAGCTACGCGTGAACCCCGCGACCCAGCCGAAGCAGATCGACGCGGTGGAGCTCGAAGGCCCCTATAAGGGCGCGATCGCGCTGGGCATTTACGAGCTGGACGGCGACTCGCTCCGAATTTGTCAGACTTGGCGAGGACGAACCGAGCGCCCCGAAAACTTCGAGATCGAAGAGGGGTCGAGGTTGGTGCTCGTGGTGTGGAAGCGCGATTCGTAAAACAGGACTCAACCAAGGCAGAGACAAATGAGTACATCAGCAACTGGTCGTCTGTCCGAAACCCGAGCCTCTCGGGGAAAGGGACTCAACCTCACACTCTGGTTCGTACAGGCGTTGCTCGCCCTGGCGTTTCTCGGCGCGGGCTCGTCCAAGCTGACGAGTCGGCCCGAGATGGTCGCACTCTTTCAGGCGATCGGTATCGGACAGTGGTTCCGGTACGCTACCGGCATCCTCGAGGTCACGGGAGCCGTGTTGGTCGTAGTGCCAAGGACGAGGAGCCTCGGCGCTGTGCTTCTCGGGGTAATCATGCTCGGAGCAATTGCGGTGAATCTCTTCATCGTGCACACCAATCCCATTCCGCCACTCGTGCTGCTTCTACTCTCGAGCTTCGTGGTCTGGGGCCGG
>DATBBP010000214.1:0-2238 GCA_036270935.1 Gemmatimonadaceae bacterium | reverse complement strand
CGGTGGCGAGGTAGTCCGCAATCAGGTGATCGCCAACACCGACAGTATCGAGAAGGTCAAGCGGCGCCTGGCGGATAGCATCACGCACGTGAACGCCAGAGTTACGAACCTTGATAACTACGAGGAGAAAATCTCCTTGGTCGTGAACTTCCCGACGAACGTCTCGGAGCTGGTCGACGGCGCGAAAGGCGTGCTCGACGACATGGTGAACCGAGCGGCCGGCTTGAAGGGCTACATCGTCGTGGTCAAGGGCTACGCCGACACGACCGGCACGGCCAACTACAATCTCCAACTGAGCACAGCGCGCGCGGTCTCGGTTGTGAGATACCTGTCGGAGCAGAAGGGTATTCCGCTACAGCGGATCGTGAACCCGACCGGGTATGGATCGACAAAGGCCATCGCGAGCAATTCGACGCCTGACGGCCGAGCCATGAATCGGCGCGCATCGGTGACGGTGCTCGTAAGCAAGGGCATCGCGAACAACAACGGACGGTAGCACCAGTCCATACCGGTGATTCGAGGGCGAGCGCGAGCGGTTGGCGCGCTCGCCTTCTTGCGTCAGTATGAGATTTCCAACCGCGACCAGAGCGCGTTGACGTGCCGCGGCGAACCGAAGCGATTGTCCTGCCGCGCATACGACAGGTCGAACACCCAATGCTGGACAATAGTGACTGTCGAGCCGAGTCGGTACGCGGTGCGCGAGAGGGCGTGATATCGCGAGTCCCAATACAACTCGGAGGTCGCGTACGGCATGAGCTCGCGTTTGGCCGGCAGACGGATGTGGTCCTCGATCTGCGCACGATACCGCCATCGCTGTGATGGCTCACCACCGATCCAGCGCAGTTCGAGTCGCACCCGATTGCGAAAACGCACACGTCCTTTGGTGGACGGCGCCACGACCTCGGCTAGCGCGCGATCCTCGGGTGCACTGGAACCCCCGATGGAGCGGATGGTTCGAAAGCCGACACGCGCGAATCCCCACGGTATCTCGAGATCGTCGACGTGGAGTCCGAGTGTGAGCTGCCGGTCGGTTGTTTCGATGCCCCGAGCTTCCTGTGACATGCCGAACAGTCGCCATTTGGCCGACGGCGCCGTCCAGTACATGTCGAGCTCATTCCACCACTCGTTCTCCGTCGACTGCGCGCGCGCGGCGGCGGCGAAGAGACACGAAAGTGCCGTGACGACTCCCACACGCCGAGCCGTGCGAGACATCTAACGAAGGGCCATGATCGGCCGATGGCTCTGGTCAGCGCGGCGCTTGTTCCACAGTACGTACGGTGTCGACGCGATGAAGCTCACGAGTAGATAGAGAATGATCGCGGCGGGAACGAGCTTCTCGTTAGGAAAGTTCGCCATCGCGATGGTGAGCGCGATCGCTGGATGGCGCGTCGCGCAGGCGAGCCCGAGGACGGTGCGCTCGCCCTCCACGGGTCCCCCGAGCAGATGTCCCGCGCCAAGACCGACCAGCACGAGCGCAATCATCGTGAGGAGTGTGCCATTACCGATGAGCGATGCCATTGCCGGGAATGATTTCACGAGCAGCGGAACCGCGCACAGAACAAGTAAGGCAAATCCTGCCTTGATCACCGTCTCGGAGGCGCGATTGGCGAATCGCGGCCACAAGCGTCGAATCTCGATTCCAACGAACAGTGGTAGGATCACGGTGACGAACGCGACGTTGCCGATCGAGGCCGGCGACACGCGCACGGGAACCGAGAAGATGCTCTCCATCATTTCGACAGCGCTCGGTATGATCAGGATCGAGAGCAGCGACGATGCGACCAACAGTCCGATCGTGTATGCCTGCTCGCCACCCGCTTGAAGCGTCCGCTTTGGCCAGATCGGTGGAACCGGTGAGACGGACAGCGCGACGAGGGCGATCTTTACCGGTATCTCGAGATCGAACGTGCGCACAACGAGAATCGCGAAGAGCGGTACGATCACTTGCATGGCGAGCAGCGATCGCACGAGCTGAGCGGGGTCCCGAAAGACGGAGGTCGCATCGCCGCGCCTCGTACTCAGCCCGATGCCGAGCACGGTTATAACGATGCTAATCTTAATGCCAAGCAAGTCGAGCGCTGCAGCCGACACGATTCGCCTCGAGCAAGAGGACGGCCCGCCGCGCTCGGCAACCGCCGACGCACGCCACGAGGCCTGCCTTCGAGCTTGGCGCCTAACGAACGCATCAAGCCATTGGACGTTCGGACAGCGGTCGATGGTCCAATGCCGGTCTGTGAG
>DATBBP010000213.1:0-4444 GCA_036270935.1 Gemmatimonadaceae bacterium | reverse complement strand
CGGCCAGCAGCCGCTCGTTGGGCACGACGATCATCGTGTCGACGTTCTTGCGCATATCGGCGATGCCCTGCTCCGCCTGACGCATACGCTTGCGTCCCTCGAAGAGGACCGGTTTGGTGACGATGCCGACCGTGAGCGCGCCCGCTTCCTTCGCCAACTCCGCGACGACTGGTGCCGCGCCGGTGCCGGTGCCGCCGCCCATGCCGCACGTGATGAAGACGAGATCGGAATTGGTGAGCGTGCGCGAAACTTCGTCGCGGTTCTCCTCGATCGCCTGGCGACCAATCTCGGGCCGCGCACCGGCGCCGAGCCCACGAGTGAGTTTCTTTCCGATCTGTATCTTGACGTCCGATTTGGACGCGAGCAATGCCTGCGCGTCAGTGTTCACCGAAATGAACTCGACGCCCTCGAGGTGCTCGTCGATCATCCGATTGACGGCGTTGCCACCACCACCGCCGATGCCCAGCACCTTCATGCGAGCGTTCTGCGTCGCGCTCTCTTCGAACTCGAAGATCATTGAGAGTGAAGCTCCCGTACTGCGTTTGGTGGGGACAGAACCGCGGGATGAGAACGACTCATGCGTATTTCGAAGCGGCCAACGAGGAGGGGAGAAGCTGCAGCACACCGCATGTGGAAAACGCCCGGGCAATATAATGCTTTCTCTGCTCGCGAGAAGCCTTTTTCTTTCCGCTTGACGAGGGATCGCGCGAAGAATCACGACGAGTAACGAGGAAAGTTTTCCACAGCACGAACGCGTGCGACAACTTTGTGTGAGCGACAGAGACGAACGCTGTGCACACGTATCGCGCGAAGTTTCAATACGAGTTTAGTCGGACTTGCATCGCATGCCTCGCGCCACCGCACGCTGCTTCTCACCGCGGTCAGAATCGCACGTGATTGATCGCGGACGAACGCGGACGCACACATGTCAGCGTTCGTTCGCGTTGAAACGCGATTGCTTGTTGGGTCCGGAGGCCTACGTCGGCGGGAAAACCGTGATTCTCAGAAGAAATCCTGTAACCAGAACTTCACGCGCTCCGCAAATTTCCCGACGCCGCTGCCGCTCGCTGTGAGCCGGCGCACACTCGAGCCGGCCGCGCCAAGGGCGACGCGGTGTGCCCCGTACTGGGCCAGCCCCACCGCGGTGGCAAAGCGCGGCGCTTCCACGGAATCGCTCAACCCGCCGATGTTCTCCGCGGGGAGACCGACTCGCACGCCCGTGCCGAAGACGTCGCTCGCAAGCTCTGCAACGCCTTGCATGGCCGCGGCCCCGCCGGTGAGGACCACACCCGCGCTCAACTTTCCGGCGTAGCCTGCCGTCGCGATGTCGCGCTGCACGAGATCGAAGATCTCATCCATGCGCTGATGGATGATGTGCGCCAGCAGCTCGCGAGGAATGTGACGGTCTCCTTGCGCAACGGTGCTTGGCAGCTGAATCACATCGGACGGATCGACGAGCGGCTCGTAGGCGCAACCGAACCGCTCCTTGAGTCGCTCGGCGTCCGCTTGCGTTACACCCAAGCCGTGCACGATGTCGCTCGTGACATTGTTGCCGCCGAAAGCGACCGTGCCAAGGTGGCGAATCTTCCCCTCGTGGAAGAGTGCCAGGTCGGTCGTGCCAGCACCCATCTCGACGAGCGCGACGCCAAGCTCCTTCTCGTCTTCGGTGAGAACCGCGAGTGCACTCGCGAGCGGCTCGAGCACGAGCTCGCGAACACGATACCCGGCGCGCTCCACCGATTTCCGGAGATTGAGCGCGGGTGAGCTGCCGATCGTCACGAGATACATCTCGGTCTCGAGGCGCGTACCGATCATACCGATCGGATCACGAATGCCCGTGTTGCGATCGACGGTGTACTCCTGCGGGATCGCGTGCAGCAGCTCGCGATCTGTCGGAATTGCCTGGGCTCGCGCGACCTCATTCGCCCGATCGATGTCCTGCTTGTTGATCTCGTCGCCACTCACAGCGACTATGCCCTTGCTCGTCATCGCCTGGACATGTTCGCCCGCAATGCCCGCATAGAGTTCCTGGACCTGGGTACCGGCCATACGCTCGGCATCCTGTAGTGCCTGACGAATCGAGCGTGTGGTCTCTTCGATGTCGGAGACGATGCCGCGTCGCATGCCCGTTGTTCGGGCTTGGCCGACGCCGAGCAATTTGATCGATGGGTGCTTCAGCTCACCCGTCGTTTCCGCGATGATGGCGGTCGTCTTCGCGGATCCGATATCGAGTCCAGCAACGAGGCGTTCCGGATTCATGGCAGTCTGGCGATGACTTGGTCTCGGTAGCGCAAATCGATCTCCGCCGCATGCAAGCCGCGACGGGTAAGGTCGTCTTCAACGGGTGCAATCTCGGTGAGCCGCGCCGGCGATACGTCGCGCATCGCACGCACGGGGGTACCGGCGAACTGCAACAACACTTCGTCTGGAGCCGTGATGCGGATTTCGCTCAGGCGATCGTAGAGCGTGGGTGCCTCATTGCGCAAGACACCCAGGAGGTGAAGTAGCGCTAGATCGCGCCGCGGCAAGATGGGAACATCGATCGGTGTGCGCGCAAGATCGATTGGAAGCAGGATGCCGCGCTCGTCGTAGGCGCGCAAGCCGTCGTTCGTCGAAACGAGTGCGATTGGAAGGCTCTCCTGAATGTCGACTACGAGTGTACCCGGAAGCTTCCGACGAACATTGACACTTCGCAACTGCGGATCCGCGGCGAGACGCGCCACCATTGGTCCGGTCGGATCCCAGACTGACACGCTCGTGTCGACATGCAAACGATCCATCAGCTCGGACACCGAAACGTAGCGCGCGCCGATGATCTCAACCTTGCGGACGCGGAAGAAGGACAGCTGCCGGAGGACGAGCGGAACCCAGAAGGGGGATCCGAGAAGCAGTATGAGTCCGACGGCGAAAAGCCCGAGCCTAACGCGGCCCCTGGACCATCCGGCATCGTTGCCGGCGTCCGCCCCATCGGTCATTTTCGCTCCGAGAGCAGCGCCAGGAGCTCGGGCGCGGTGCGTGTGATATCGCCGGCACCCATGGTGATGACGACATCGCCGTCGCGCACCGCAGTCGCGAGTGCCGTCGCGAGGTCCGACCGCTCTCCGCGCCACGCGAGACGTCCGTGCGCAGACGACATCTCGTCGGCGATGAGCGATGACGTGACTCCTGAAATCGGCTTCTCGCGCGAAGGATAGATCTCGGTAAGGAAGACCAGGTCCGCGGCAGAGAGTGCGCGGGCGAAGTCGGAAGCAAAATCGCGTGTCCGCGAGAAGAGATGCGGCTGGAAGGCGACGACGAGCCGACGCACCGGAAACGCCCCGCGGGCCGCGGCGAGTGTTGCCGCGATCTCTGTCGGGTGATGCGCATAGTCGTCGAAAACGGTGACGCCACTCTGCTCACCGATGCGCTCGAAGCGTCGTTCCACGCCACGAAACGCAGCGAGGCCGCGCGCGAGGTCGGGTGCGGGCGCGCCGAGCATCAGACCGCTGCCGAGCGCCGCGAGCGCGTTGAGCATGTTATGACGGCCGGGCACCGCGAGCGTGACCATGCCTAACGCATCACCATCGTACTCGAGCTCGAAGCTGCTGCTCGTCGCCGTGTCGCGAACTGGATGACCGACGAGTCGAGCGTCGCGCAACGCTGTGGCATCCGCCGCGCCGTCCGCGATGGCATAGCGAATCACTTCCGTGCCACTCGGCAGACGCATGCCCGCCGCGCCGGGATCCTCGGCGCACATGACGATCGCCCGAGCGTTGGAGACGAACTGGGCAAAGGCCTGCCGGATGTCGGCGAGCCCGTCGTAAATGTCGAGATGATCGGCTTCGATATTCGTGACCACGGCCACCGTCGGCGCGAGGGCGAGGAAGGAGCGATCGTATTCGTCCGCCTCGACGACGTACAACCGATCGCTGCCTCCGCGCAAGTTGCCCGACCATGCCGCCACACGTCCGCCGACCAGTGCCGTGGGATCTCGGCCCGCGGCAGCGAGCGCCTCGGTCGTCATCACCGTGGTCGTCGTCTTTCCGTGCGTTCCCGCGACGGCAACCAGCTCGCGACCATGCGTAACCTCGCCAAGCGCTTCAGCGCGGCGAATTACCGGCAAGCCGCATTCGCGTGCGCGCTGCAGCTCGGGATGGTCCTTCGGCATCGCAGACGTGACGACGAGGGCGCGTGCCCCGTTTACGTGAGCCGGATCATGCGGACCGACGCCGATGCCAAGCCGGCGGAGGTCCTCCGCCTCAGCGGGATTCGCATCGCAACCCGTTACGGCGACACCGCGCCGAACAAACAGTTCGGCGAGAGCGCTCATGCCGGCGCCAGCAATGCCGACGAAATGAACGGGGCGCGGGTCGGCGGAATCCAGAAGACGCATGAGCGCCGCAATATAGCCAATAGGTGATAGGTGATAGGTGATAGGTGATAGGTGATAGGTGATAGGTGATAG
>DATBBP010000212.1:0-8701 GCA_036270935.1 Gemmatimonadaceae bacterium | reverse complement strand
CGTTGCGAAATCTGAATCGGGCGCGGCGCCGGAGGCGCGCGCCCGATTTCCTTATCGGGTCGCAGTCTTCGACGCGCACTTCTCGACGCGCAGTTCTCGACGCGCCGTCTTCGACGCGCCGTATTCGACGCGCCCTTCTCGACCGACCCTCTAAGCCGTTCGCCCTTACTGGAGAAGGCGAGTGACTGCTCTGACGAGTGGATCGAAGGTGAGCTTCTTCCCGGCCACTCGCTGCGCCTGTTCGTCGGCGAGCTCGCGCTGGCCCTCGCCGAAGAGTGCGGAGCACATCCATGGACCCGCGCGAGGATTCCGCCACCAGTCCGCGTCGTAGTTCTCGACGAGCGTCTCGGTGATCAACGCCTGCAGTTGCCAGGCGCGAAGATAGCGCGCCGCGTAGAAGCGCGGGTCGACGTCGACGAACGCGTCGGCAGGGCTGTAGCGGAAACTCGTTGCGCTCGTTAGGCGCTCGGTATAGAGCTCCGGCAACGCATCCCACGGAAGATTCCCGCCATAGAGCTCGATCTCGTACCCGAGCTTCGCCGCGTAGCGCCGCAGGAAGTGCAGCTCCTCGAAGCCCACCGCGCGGAGGAACGTGCGGAGATTCGCCGGCCTCACCTCGGTGTAGCGCTCCAGCCAGCCCTCGTCCTGCATGAGGTGGTCGAAGAGCATCGCGTAGCCTTCGGTGATCGAGTTGTCGCCGAGCCAGCGGTACTCGTAGGGCAGGTCCGGGCGCATGTACGCGAAGTGCAGCGCATGCCCAAGCTCGTGCAGAAAGGTATTCCAGTCCGTCTGGCCTCCGTGTGGACGCATGACGAGATAGACTTCGTTCGGCACGCGCACCGGCGCACAGAACGCGCGCGACCGCTTCCCCTCCCGATCGCCGGTGTCGAAGAGAATCCGCCCCCCCGCCGTTGCGTCCACGCCCATTTCGCGAACCTGCCTGCGAATCGACGACTCCATCGAGCTTGGTGGGAAAAAGCGATCGAACTCCTTGGCACGGAAGAGCGCGAGCGCGTCGGCACGGGTAACCTCCGAGCGGGTCATGCCTAACCGCGCTCGAAGAAACTCAGGAAGCACATCGTCCCAGATCGCCTGCGTGTCCCGGAGGAAGGCGTCGCACTGTTCGCGCAACCCGTTGAGACTGAGGCCGCTCAGGAGCTCGAACGACGTGTTGTAGCCGTCCGCGAGACCGATGTCCTCGGTGATGTCGCGCTCGCGCTGGAACCGTTCGCGACGCATCGGGGCCAACTCGCGCTCGACCAACGTCGCGCGGGCATGGTCGATCGCGTGTCGCTCGCGTGCGTCGGACGTGTTCGCGAGCTCGATCGCCACCCGCTGATACTCGAGCTCACGCCCGTCGGCGAGTCGGACGACTGCCGTTCCCTCCCACGCGATGTCACGCTCGTCGAGCGGCGCCAGCGCTCGCGAGCTCTGCGCCTCGACGAGCCAATCGGTGAGCAGCCGTAGCCCACGCTGGTCCTCGCTGCCGGGATCCGACGCGCGGAACAACTCCAGCACCATGGCGAGTGCATCGGGGCCAAGAATCGCTGCGTGCCTCTCGTACGTGGGCTGCAACTCTGCCGTCGGCTTCTGGCCAGAATGCGCCAGATAGTACTCGCGCGAGAGCTCCTCCATGAACGCATCGCCCTCGCGACGCAACCGATCGATCGAGAGCGAAGTCGTGTTCAGCACCGGCATCTCACCCCCTCCGCATGCCTAACGTCTCACACCGTCAGTCGCTCGGCGATGACACTACGAATCTGGTCGGCGGCAACGCGCTCTTGTTGAAGCGTGTCGCGATCGCGAATCGTTACGGTACCATCTTGCATCGTTTGACCGTCGACGGTGATACAGTACGGCGTTCCAATCTCGTCCTGCCGTCGATACCGCCGGCCGATCGCACCCGATTCGTCGTAAAAAACCGGGAAGGCGCGCCGCAACTCCTTCGACAGCTTCTCGGCAAACTCCGGCATTCCATCCTTTTTTACCAGCGGGAAAATTCCCGCCTTGACAGGCGCGAGAGACGCCGCAAGACCGAGCACCGTTCGTCCCTCGTCCTCACCCGGGACCTGCTCCTCCCGATAGGCGTTGACGAGCAGCGCGAGCGTCGTACGGTCCGCTCCAACGGACGTCTCGACCACGTTCGGCACATAGCGTCGATTATTCGGCTGATCGAAGTATTCGAGCTTCTTGCCCGAGTGCTTCTGATGTTGCGTGAGATCGAAATCGCCGCGGTTGTGGACGCCCTCGATCTCCTGGAAGCCGAGCGTGCCGCCGAAATCGAACTGAACGTCGAACGCCGCGCGCGCGTAGTGCGCCAGCTCTTCCTTCGTGTGCTGGTGGAACTGCAGCCGCTCCTCGGCGAGGCCGAGGCCTCGATGCCATGTCATGCGTTGTTCTTTCCAGTACTCGAACCATTGCATGTCCGTTCCGGGCTCGACGAAGAACTGCATCTCCATCTGCTCGAATTCACGAGTTCTAAAGATGAAGTTGCCAGGCGTGATCTCGTTCCGGAAGGCCTTACCGATCTGTGCAATGCCAAAGGGTACCTTCTGGCGCATCGCCTGTTGCACGTTAAGAAAGTTCACATAGATGCCCTGCGCCGTTTCCGGCCGGAGAAAGATTTCGGCCGCGGAGTCTTCGACCGGCCCCATGAACGTTCTGAACATCAGGTTGAAGAGGCGCGGCTCCGAGAGCGTCCCCTTGGAGCCGCACACCGGACACTGCGCATCAGGTGTCCCCGGTGTCCCCTTAATTCTCGGATCGTCGGCGCGAAATCGTTTGTGACAATTCCGGCAGTCGACGAGCGGATCGCTGAAGCCAGCGACGTGACCGCTCGCGACCCACACTTCGCGATTCATGAGAATGGCCGCGTCGAGGCCTTCGATGTCGTCTCGCGCGCGAACCATCGCATGCCACCAGCGATCCTTGAGATTCTTCTTCAGCTCGACGCCGAGTGGACCGTAATCCCAAACGGATCCGGTGCCGCCGTAGATCTCGGATGACTGGAAAATGAATCCGCGCCGCTTGCACAGCGACACGAGACGGTCCAGAACGTCTATAGGAGTCGAGATGGTCGGCACGGCTGATGTGGGTGCTGGGTGCTGTGCTAGGTGCTAGGTGCTAGGTGCTAGGTGCTAGAAAAGGTAATTCGCGAAGGCGCGGCAGGTGCCCCAAACGTCGAGCAGCTAGCACCTTCACCCAGCACCCAGCACCTAGGATCACGTATCGAGTTCCGCGCTCAACTTCGGCGGCGCCGGCGCGGCTCGACCCGTGAGGCGCGCGACAATGCGGTCTCCGTGATAGCGGCCATTCTCAATGAAGACCTTGTTGGCGTCGTACCCCGCGATCACGACCCCAGCGATGAAGACGCCGGGTATGGTCGTCTCCAACGTCTCTGGGTCGTGCTCGGGGATGCCCGTGGTCGGATCGATCGGCACGCCCACCTGCTTGAGCAAATCCGTATTCGGCGCAAAGCCCGTCATGACGTAGACGAGGCTGGCCGGAAGCCGCTGGCTTTTCGCCCCATCATCCGTCGCATGTATGCACACCGAATCCGGCTCGATCGAAGCGACACGGCTATTCCAACGGACGTCGATGCTTCCTTCCTTCACTCGGTTCTGAAAGTCAGGCAGCACCCACGGCTTGATGCGTTTGTCGAACGTTGGACCGAAGTGTACGAGCGTGACCTGTGCTCCAGATCGCCAAAGGTCGAGAGAGGCCTCGGCAGCAGAGTTCCCACCCCCCACGACGACAACGCGTTGCTGAAATGCCTCGTGGCCTTCCCGATAGACGTGAGTGACATGCGGCAAATTTTCACCCGGAACGCCGAGACGGTTCGGCGAGCCGAAGTATCCAGTGGCAACGATGACCGCGCCCGCGTTCGTGCGTCGCACGAGGCCGCCACGCGTTCGCGAATGCACAATGAGCTCGTCGTCAGCGCGCTCGATCGAGGTTACACGCTCGTACTGCCGAACGGGGATGCCGAAATGCGTGACCGCGGCGCGATAGTATGCGAGCGCATCGCGGCGCGTCGGCTTCTCCGTTGCGATGACGAACGGGAGATCGCCGATCCCGAGCTTCTCGGCCGTCGAGAAGAAGCGCACGTAGGTCGGATAGTGCGCAATCGTGCTGACGACTGCCTCGGACTCGATGACAACCGTCCGCAACCCCGCACGCTGCGCCGAGATCGACGCGGCGAGCCCGCACGGTCCGCCGCCGACGATGAGAACGTCTACATCAGACACCTATCACCTAGCACCTTCGATGATTTGGTCTCGCTTCGTCCCCACGCTCACGTACGTGATCGGCGTCTCGACAATTTCCTGCATGCGGTCGAGATACCGTCTCGCGGCGTTTGGAAGCTCCTCGATGCGACGGCAGTCCGCCGTCGACTCGCGCCAGCCATCCATCCACTCATAGCGCGGTACCACGCGCTCCTGAGCGGTGAGATCGGCCGGAAACTCCTCGTGGAGCTCGCCCTCGTACTCGTAGCCGACGCAGATGGCGATCTTCTCGAGCGTGTCGAGCACATCGAGCTTCGTGACGGCGAGGTCGGAGAGGCCGTTGATGCGCGCTGCATAACGAACCACGACCGCGTCGAACCAACCGCAGCGGCGAGGCCGTCCGGTGGTCGCACCGAACTCGTTGCCTAACGTGCGAACGTTCGTCGCGAGCGGCTCATCCATCTCGGTCGGGAGAGGGCCGGCGCCGACGCGGGTCGTGTACGCCTTCACGACGCCGAGCACGGCGTCGATGTCCATCGGCGCGATGCCCGAGCCGACGGCGGCACCGCCGGACGTCGTGTTGCTCGACGTCACGAACGGATATGTCCCGTGATCGATGTCGAGCAACGAGCCCTGTGCCCCCTCGAGGAGCACGGCCGCGCCACTCCGCACGGCGCGATGCATCGCGAGCCCGACGTCCTCGGCGAGCGGGAGCAGCCGCTCGGCGAGCCGCTCGAGCATCGCGATCGTCTCCCCACAATTCACTCGCTTGCTGCTGCCGAATCGGGTGAGCTGCGCTTCGGCATGCGCTGCGCCCTGCTCGACGAGCTGCCGCAGCCGTTGGCCATGCCGAAGGTCGAGCACGCGCACTCCGCGGCGTGCGACTTTGTCTTCATAGGCCGGACCGATGCCGCGTCCCGTCGTCCCGATGGCTTTGCTCGCCTCGCTTTCGGCGTCGACGAGCTTGTGATAAGGCAGCACCAGATGCGCGCGATCACTCACGTACAGTCTTCCTTCGACGTCGACTCCGTCGCGGACAAGCCCATCGATCTCGGTGAAGAGCGTGTCCGGATCGAGCACCACACCATTGCCGATCGCGCACCGCACGCCAGGATGGAGAATGCCACTGGGTATCTGGTGCAGAACGAATGAATCGTCGCCGATGTGTACGGTGTGGCCGGCGTTGGCGCCGCCCTGATACCGGACGACCCAATCCGCCCGCTCGGCGAGGACGTCCACGAGCTTCCCTTTCCCCTCGTCGCCCCACTGTGCACCGACGACGACGAGCGTACGCGTATGAGAGCTGAACATGTGTCGAAATCTAGAGTGCCGTGCTGAGCGCAGCGAAAAACAGCCAAACGGCCATCACGAGTCCAATGGCGATCTTGATGGCGGCCGCGGTGACGCGTCCGATGAACGCGCCCCACGCGACACGCGTCGAGACGCCTCCGCCGCTACCGCGACTCATTTCGAAAACAAAAGCGCCGACGAAGGCTCCGACGAAGGCGCCGACGATCGAGCCCACAATAGGGATTGGTAGGCCCATGAAGGCGCCCACCATCCCTCCGATGATCGCACCCCAGCCAGCGCGCCGGGAGCCGCCGTACTTCTTGACGAAGCGCGAGGCGAGTATCCACTCGAGTCCCTCGGCGATCACCATCAAAATGCCAACGACGACCACCGACGCCCAGCCAATGCCTCCATTCGGGACCAGCAGCTTGTAGCACAGCGCCGCTGCGAACATCACCAGCGTACCCGGCATCCCGAACGGGATCATAATGAGTGACAGCGCCAGGACCGCGGTGAGGACCAGGACTGACGTGAAGACGTCCATCAACGTCGCTCCGTGAGTGTGATCGCCGCGGACGCCAAGGCGAGCGCAGCACCACCGAGCCCACTGCCACGCAAATTCTCGAGGCTGTCGCGTCTCGTGTGGATACGCCGAAGCGTACGCAACGTACCTCGACTGAGAGTCACCGTTTCCCACCCCGCATTTGAGAAGGCTACGCTGTCGGCCAGCACGCCGGGCACGAGCGGTATCACGCGGAGGCCTTTCGTGTCGCGGAATGCCTCCTCGACCCGCCTCGGGCGCGGCCGAGTCCACATGAGAGTAAGCGGACCAGTGTCGTCGACGCCATCGCAGTTGAGAGCGATCGACGGTGAGTGCCCGGCGCACCAGGCTCGAGCGCCGGCGAGGCCGAGCTCTTCGGCATCGGTAATCAGTACGCCGAACTGGCGATCGGCCGGCAAAAGAGTGGTCGCCGCGAGGACCGTCGCGACTCCGGAGGCATTATCGACCGCTCCCGCTGAGTTGCGGCCAACGATCGATACGATGACTGGCAGAGACCCAACGATGGCGATGTAAAGACAGTCCATCGTCCAGCACAAGGCGCCGATCCAGGCGATCGCAACCAGCACGATGCCCGCGGCACGGACAAGCAACGGTATCGGCTGCGATTTCGAGTCGACGTGCGCCACTAGCCAGAGATTGGGATCGGACGCCCCGCGGCGCGCCTCCAGGTTCACGCCCCGCCGTCGCAGAATTGGCAGGCGGAGTACGCCGCGACGGGCGAGCCAACGTCCACCCAGAGCGAGGACCGACGCGCCCAGCAGGAGCACCAACCGGCTGTGCATGCCTAACGCGAGAAGGCTCACCAGCGCAACGAGAACGCCCGCAGCCGGCGTTCCGTACTCGCCCACAGCCGCGCTGTATTCGAATGGTCGCTCGTGCATCGCGAAACCCAGCGACGTGAGAACGCGAGCGCAGTATTGTCGGGCCGCGGCCGCTTGGGCTTCGCCCGACGGGCGTGGCTCGCGGGCGAGCGAGCGCAGGTGCTCCGCGGCAATCGTCGCGAGATCTGCTTCGTTAGGCGCCGACCCGCTCGAGCCAGTCACGCTCCGCGCTCTGCGCTCGCGTCACGCAGCGAGCGACAGCTCCGCCACGCGCAACAGCTCGGTCACCTGCGACTGGTCGGCGGCGCCGAGGGGCGTCAGCGGTGAACGTACGGGACCGCCGACGAGGCCGATGCGATCGAGAGCCGCCTTGACGCCGGCGACGCCCATCTCACCAACGATTCGAGCAGAGAGCGGCGTTAGGCGGTCCTGCGCCTGCTCGGAGCGTGTCTCGAAGACCTCGAGCGCCAAGCTCGGCGCGAAGAGCGCGACAGCAAGGATTCCTCCACGCACGCCGAGGTCCACCGCGCCCCGGAAGGTCGAGCCGTTGCCGGTGAGCACGGTGAATGTTTCGCTCTGCGCCTTGAGGTAGCCGGCGAGCAGCTCGAGATCACCGGAGCTGTCCTTGATGCCGGCGATGTTCTCGTGCCGCGCCAGCTCGGCGACGAGCTGCGGGGGCAGCGCGAAATGCATGTACTTCGGGATGCTGTAGAGGAGTACCGGGACGGGACTCGTGTCGGCGATCGCGGTGTAGTGATCGCGGAGCGCGACCGACTTTTGGCCATAGTAGTGCGGTCCGACCACGAGTACCGCATCGGCACCGCGTTCCGCGGCCAGCCGCGTTAGGCGCTGCGTTACACGCGTCGACTCCGCGCCGGTTCCAACGATGAGGCGCCGGTCGCTCGGGACCGCATACCGCGCGACTTCAACTAGTGACACGCGCTCCTTCTCGTCGAGAAGAGCAGCTTCCCCTGTCGACCCCGTGACGACGACCCCGCTCATCCCAGCGTCGAGGTGCGCCCGTATGTTCTCGCCAAACCCCGTTCGATCGAGCTCTCCGGAAGCCTCGAACGTGGTGACGACCGGACCCAAAACCCCCTGGAGCGTTAGGCTCACATCAGTACCCTGCGTGCTTGTCGACGAGATTCCGCAGCGGCTCACCGCGCACGAATCGTCGCCAGTTGTCGAGAAAGAGGTCCAGCTCGCGCGCCCAGAAGCGGCCCGGCGAAACCGGCGATACGTGGGGCGTCACGAGCGCCGATCGAAGCTGCCACAGCGGGCTGTTCGACGCCAGTGGCTCGTCCTGAAACACGTCGAGCGCCGCGCCGCGAATCCGACCGGTCCGCAATCGCTCGATGAGTGCGGTCTCGTCGAGCAACGCGCCGCGCGCCACGTTGACGACGATGGCGCTCTGCCGCAGCAGATCCAAGCGGCGCCCGTCGAGAATCCTTTGCGTCTGCTCCGTGAGCGGTGCCGCGAGCACGACGACGTCCACGCTCGGCAGCTCCGCGTCGATCATCTGGAAGCTGATGACACGCTCGAAACCGTCCGGCGTTCCGAGCGATGTGCGCCGTCGCGCGCCGACGCATCGCGCGCCGAGGACGCTCAGCCGGCGCGCGGCTTCCGAACCTATACCTCCTGTACCGATGACGAGCACGCGTGCGCCACCGACTTCGCGCAGCGGCGATTGTTCGCCGACAAATCGCTGCTTGCTCCACTCGCTTCGTCGCTGTTGCTCGGCGGCGATGTCGAGACCGCGGAAGAAGTACAGCACGCCAGCGACGACGTACTCGGCGATGGGA
>DATBBP010000211.1:0-5098 GCA_036270935.1 Gemmatimonadaceae bacterium | reverse complement strand
TCGGGCGGAGCAGGATCGGCGTCGGGACCGTATTGTCGACAATCAGCGGCACGCCCTGCGCATGCGCGACCGTCGCGAGTGCCTCGAGGTCGCAGACATTCCCCGCCGGATTCCCGACGCTCTCGCAGAAGACGGCGCGCGTGTCCTCGTCGATCAGCGCCGCGATCGCCGCTGGCGTATCACTCGCCGCGAAGCGCACCGAGACGCCCATCGTGGGCAGCAGGTGCGCGAACAACGTGTACGTCGTACCGTAGAGTTGCGGCACCGAGACGATGTTGGTGCCTGGCGCCGCAACGTTCAGGGTGGCGAAGTGCATCGCCGCCTGACCGGAGCTCACGCATAACGCTTCGACGCCGCCCTCCATCGCGGCGACGCGCCGCTCGAGGACCGCAGTTGTAGGATTGCTGATACGCGAATACCGGAAGCCGTCTACTTCCAAGTTGAAGAGCGCCGCCGCGTGCTCGGCGCTCTCGAACTCGTAGGCCGCGGATTGATAGATCGGGACCGCGGTCGTTGGCGCATGGCCGTCGGCCGTATAGCCGTGATGCAGCGCGATCGTCTCTCGACGCATTAGAGCGCGAGCGCCTCACGCACCGATTGCGGCCACGCATAGATGTCCAGACCATGCGTCGCAAAGAGAGCGATCGTAAGTCGGTCCAAGCCAAACGCGGCGCAGGCGGTATGAGCCACCGCGCCGTCGTCGGTCCGAAGAGCCCACGTGGTGCCGAAATGATCCTGATGGTAGTTGAAGCTCATGCACGCCGTCGGCGCCTCCTCGGAGTTCACCGGAATGAGGAGCTCGAACTTGAGGGCTTGCTCAACCTGGTTCGCGGCCATCAGCTTGCCCGCGCGGCCGAAGAACGGATCGCTCGCGGGTTGGAGGGTGAACGGCACCCTGAGCTGCGTGGCGATCTGCTCCGCCCGCGCCTTCCAGCCTTCGCGGAATTCGAGTGCGGTTTCGGGTGCGCCGATGCAGACGTACTCGCGCATGCGGAACGCCTGCATGCGCCCCAGCTCCGAGGTTTCTTCGCGCCGGAAGCAGTAGGACTCCACGTCGACGAGCGTGCCCGTCCGGGGCACGTCACCGCGGGCGGCGATGATCGGATACACTTGATAGCACGCGGCGGGAGTGAGCACGAGGTCAGTGGCGGCGAGCCCCTCGACCCACTCACGTGCCCCGGAGCGTCCTTCGACGAGCGCGCGGATGCTCGCCTCCGTCCCCGTGAGTGAGCTGACGCAGCCGAGCAGATGCGGAAAGCTTTTCAGATAACCCGACTTCTCGAGCAAGGCGCGGCTCATGACGGGCGGGAAGCGCAACACTTCCGTGCCGGGCGCGCGATAGCGCGTGATGAGCGTCGTTAGGCCCCCGATGACATCCTCATAAGCCGCTGTTCTGCCTTGCACGCCGTTCGCAGCGGTCGGTTGGAGAATCGTGGACGTAATCGCCTCGAGGCGCTCCGTTGATGATTGAGTAGCAGCCATCTCAGTCCCTCACGCGCGCCGGCACGTCAAAGAGCAACAGTGAGCTGGCCGCGCCGGCGAGAATCCGTTCGTTGTTGATCATGATCGATGACGACAACACGTCGCGAAGATTGCGAGCGACGCTGAACTCCCCGTCGTTGCGATAGCCGGAGAGGCCGCAAGCCTGCAGCGCGTGCATCACCGTCTCGATCGCGAGCTCTGAAGAGTTGACTTTCAAGAGGTTGATTCCTGCCTGGAACTCCATCGACTCGAGGCGCTCTGGTTCGAGCACCGTCTTCTCATAGCTCGCGACGGCGGAAGCGATGGTTCCTCGGAGAGCACGCAACGACATCGTCGCGCGCGTGAGATGCGACGCGCCAGGTGCCGCCTGCGCCGCACTACCCTGAGCGGCGCCCTTCCGGACGAAGCGACGCGCACGCGCGACCGCGCCCGCGGCGATGCCGCACCACACACCACTCCACGTTAGGTGCGCGATCGGCACCATGCTCTGTGGGTGAATCCGCTCGTATGACTCGGGGATGACCTGCTCGATCCCGGCCGAGCCGCGGAGCGTGTACCCCGTGCTCGAGGTTCCGCGCATCCCCATCGTGTCCCACTCCTTGATCTTCTCGAGCTGATAGTCGTCCTTGACGAACGCCACGAGCACCTGATCGGAGGGAGCGGCATCGGGCGCGCGCCGCGCGGTGAGCAGGATGCCGTCCGCTTCGGCGCCGTACGACATCACGGTGCCATTCTTGACCAGAGAAAACCGCGCGCCGTCGCGCTCGACCGCGC
Organism: Gemmatimonadaceae bacterium; assembly: GCA_036270935.1. GTDB lineage: Bacteria > Gemmatimonadota > Gemmatimonadetes > Gemmatimonadales > Gemmatimonadaceae > AG2. Next base: position 2,842 of record DATBBP010000211.1, on the reverse strand, counting down.
ACGCGCTCGACCGCACTGCGCCACCGGTCTGATTTTCCGTCGTCGAGGAGGCGAAGAGCAACTGCTCATCACAGAGCCGGCGAAGCAGTTGTTTATGCCAGGGGCTGTGTTGGGCGTGGCGAAGCAGAATCACCACCTGGATCTGGTGCATCGCGAAAATCATCGCGGACGAGCCACAGGCCGAGCCGAGCATGTAGCAAACGTCGACAGCGTCCGCTATCGTCGCGCCGTCACCTCCCAGCTCGAGCGGGACCAACATGCTCAAGAGGCGATGTTGGCGAGCAGCAGCAAAAGTCTCGGAAGGAAACCGCGCTTCTCGATCGACTTCACCCGCATGCTCCGCGGCAGCTGCGGCGACGCTCCGCGCGCGAGCGCATGGATGTTCCGCGGTAACAGCTGCGGTGTCGGGTGCATCCAGAGTCTTCATGCGCTTCGCCTCCTCATCGAGGTTCTCCGATCGATTTTTCGTCGCACGCGTGCCAGAAGTGCGCCAACGTGACGCGCTTCACACAAAAGCATGAACAAAGCTTGGTGAGTGCCCCGAGCCGAGCCCCTCGTCAACCGATCCCAACTGGGATTTTCGCAGAGAACGTGGCAGCGGTCCCGGCCTTGCAGCCGACGCGAGCCGTGATAGGCCAGGTAAGTCGACCGAGGAATCGGAGGCCGATTCGCCGCGCTCTCGCCCGATGCCGAACGACACGCAGAATCCGCCCGGAATCAGCATTATCGTAACGTGTCGCAACGAGACGGCGAACCTCCGTCGTTGTCTCGAACGCTATGCCGACTGTTGGGCGAAAGCCCACGCTGAGGTGATCGTCATATACGCGGGCGAGCGCGCCGAGCTCGCGTCGGTGATGCAGCAATTCGAGATCACCGCGTGGATCGCGATGGCACGCGGCACTCTGTCGAGCGATCTTCGACGCATCGGGTTCGAGCGAAGCAGCAGGGATATCGTTGTTTTTCTCGATGACGATGACCAGGACCGGCAGGAGTGGTCGGCTAGCCTCTTTCGCAACTGGAGCGGGTGGACGGACACGGGTGGTCGTGTGATCAATGCGCCGAGATGCGGCGCCGAGAGCGATGACCAGCAGCGCTATCCCTACCTTTCCGTCGTCCTCCCAGTCCACAACGGCGGACCGAGGCTCCTTCTCGCGCTACAGTCCCTTGCTCTCACTAATCTGCCGCGCTCAGCGTGGGAGCTCGTGGTCGTCGATGACGCAAGCAGCGACGAGAGTGCGATCGTCGCCGCCCAGTATGCGGACCGGATACTGAGGCTTCGTCACGGGCCGTACGGCCCCGGCTACGCACGGAACCGTGGCTTCGAGCTCACGCTTGGCGAGTGCGTCGCGTTCGTGAATGCCGACGTTATGGTCGAAACGGACACACTGCGCAATGCGGTCACCGTTCTCACGACACACCCAGATGTCGGCGCTGTTTTCGGATCGTGCGACGCGTCGGCAATGACACCTGGGTTCCTCTCCGATTACCGCAGCCTGGTGCAACGATACTATCACCGAAGTACGGCGGATGATGCATTCACGTTTTCATCCGCTTGCGGTGTCATCAGGAGCTCCGTGTTCGAGAGCGCGGGCGGATATGACGAGTGGCACTTCGCGAGACGACAGCTGGAAGATTTTGAACTGGCTCAGCGTATTCGCAGCCTTGGGGAACGCATCATATTAGATACCGGCATTCGCGCGGCGCGCCTGAGGAAATGGACGCTTCGCCGAATGATCGCGACGGAGATCTTTGGTCTCTCGGTGCCACGAATGCGATTGAAGGCGCCACAACGAAGACAGGACCTGGGCTGGCTGGACCGCGCGTTGACGAGGAAGACCGCTAACATCGTCCTCAGTTGGCTCGCAGCGATTCTGGCCGCAGTTGCATGGCCCAAACACAATACCCCCGCGTCTCTCGGCGCTCTCGCGTGCGTGATTATTGTCGCCGTGAACAACGCCGCGGAACTGGCGTTCTTCGCGCGCGAGCGGGGCATTGGATTCGCCGTGTTGAGTTTGCCCCTCGACGTGCTCTACTACCTCATCGCAGGTATCGGCGTCGTCTTTGGTTGGATCGCTCGTCAGGCACTGGGTGAGCCGACGCCCGGCGCGGTCACGGAGGCGTTTGTGGAGATGGGCACAAAGCGGTGGCCGCCGGTTCCGGTGAAGCGACTCGGTCGATCGAGTTTCGTCGCCCCGACGGCGACCGCCGAATCGTCGGGTCTTGCTGACATACCGCTCCTGCCGCACAACCAGGCTGCCAGTAACGAGAACGGTATTCAGAAACCGTTCGGTGATCGTCGAGATGTACGCGCATAGCCGCACGAGCTTGCCACTCGCGATGAGCCGGCGACGGCTCGCAGCCTGTGCAGTGACGGCCGACACTTACAGACGTGAGCGCGACGGTGCACCGTCATTGATCGCTTCGTTTGTTGGCCAGTCGATCCCCCCGCTAGGTAGCCGTAACGGCTGTGCTGGAGACATACACGGACATGGGATCTGCCTTTTGGCTGTTCGGTTGCGCCGTGCTTGCCGCTGTGGGCTGGGCATTGGCCTTCTCATGGCGCCAACGCGCGGTTCGTTACCGTGCGGCCTTCGATCGTGCATTCGAGATCGCACGGCGCGTTTATCACTTCACGGAGGAGGAGCACGATGAGCTGACGCAGCTCATCGGCGAGCCGATCGAGCACCGTTAGGCAATGCAGGTCCTCCCGACGTGATGGCAATCGGCGGTGCGCGCGGGACAGCGCGTCAGGGCGGCCAGAGTCGATGAGCCGCCAGCACTGACGGTACACCTCGGCCATCGATCAGCGCCTCGAGCGCCGGATAGACGACAGCAGTATCGG
>DATBBP010000210.1:0-7207 GCA_036270935.1 Gemmatimonadaceae bacterium | reverse complement strand
CGCGCGTTGGCACGCTATGAGCGCGCGGCATGGACGGCAAGCAGCCAACTGGTAGCGAAGAATCCCGATCTCTCGAAGATCGAGCGATACGTCGCCTACCACGCTGACAGTGGCTGGGTTGTGGCGTTCGGTCGACTCAGCACCGGCCGCGACACGTTCTACGTGAGCAACATAGGAATTCCCGCGGCGGTGAATGGAGTGCGCGTCGACTCGTTGTTCGATTTCGTGACCTTCGACGAACCCGGTCCAGACGTCGACTACCTCGTGCGCGCGGCACGAGCGATGGACAACGCGGTGATGGCGCTCGGCGCGACAACGCGTCCGTATAGCGCCGCGGCGCTACCTGCCGCCAATGGAGACTGGTTCGTCTACCTCACGCCTGCCGCAGGCATCACGAACGTATGGCCGCTTGGTGACGACGTGCGCTATCGAATATCCCCCGACGGCGAGCGAGTGCTCGAGACGCGGCGCATGCACGATGCCGTGATCGAGGAAGCGTCGACGGCGCGCAGCGACGGCGCGTGGTTCGCCGTCGGGAGACACCGGACGGCGCTGCGCGACGAGCCCGAGGATTCGGACGTGTTTCATGTGCTGGCGCGCGCGCCGCAAGCACCGCAAGTAGTCGTCACGAAACACTTTCAGTATATCATTGGCGTCGACGGATCGATCAAGCTTGTGACCGGCAAAGAGACCATTGTGGGATCGACGCGTTAGGCAATCTCTCAGCTCCTCAAGTCTCGTCCCACGTGAGTCCTGCGCCACCGAACTCGCCCGTGTTCCAGTACTCCTCTACGGCGCGAAGGGCGATTGCCAGCGAGTGAATCCAGTTGTGCGGATAGAGGCCCTCCTGCCCGCCGACGCGCAACGGCTGCTTTGGGAGCTCTGATCGTTCGGGATCGATGAGAGTGGGAAAACGATCCCCGGGCAGAACGCCGGTTAACAGATATCGCCCCGCTCCGCCGCCGACACACAAATACGGGTGAAAACACCCCGGCTTGGGGTACAGGTACACGTCGTTGTGCGCAGCTCCATCCAATGCCCGCACCGCCGCCAGGACAGACTTGAGCGACGGCCGGTTGATGATCTGCTCGGCACGAGCCGTCCCCTTCCATTCGAAAACTCTCAACTCGGCGAGGGGCATAAGCGTAGAGCACTGTGGGCGGAGGGTGCACTACGATCAGGCAATAACCGGCCAGGTGCTGTCATCCGCGTCACGCTCCGCGCGTAACGCTCTACGCTCTGCGCCAAAGACGCCTACCCAAAACCGCAGCGACGCAGTATCGATACGAGCCATGCCGATTGCCGAATCGATACGTCTCAAGGAAGACGCGACGCGCGAACTGAACTGGAAGCGCTGGGGACCGTACCTCTCTGAGCGCCAATGGGGAACGGTGCGCGAGGACTACTCGGCGACTGGCGAAGTGTGGGAAAGCTTCACCCACGACATGGCGCGAAGCCGCGTCTACCGTTGGGGAGAGGACGGACTGCTCGGCATCACCGACCGCGAGTGCAGACTTTGCTTCGCCCTCGCGCTATGGAACGGCCGCGACCCGATTCTCAAAGAGCGGCTTTTCGGACTGAATGGCCACGAGGGCAACCACAGCGAGGACGTGAAGGAGTGCTACTACTACCTCGAGAGCACACCGACACACTCGTACATGAAGGCGCTGTACAAGTATCCGCAGTCGGAGTTTCCCTACGCGGATCTCGTCGCCGAGAATCGGCTACGCACGCGCTTGGATCCCGAATACGAGCTCGTCGACACAAACGTGTTCGACGAGGATCGCTACTTCGATATCACAGCCGAGTACGCGAAGGGCTCGCCGAATGACATTTTGATTCGGATCACGGCGACCAATCACGGGCCCGCGGAAGCACCACTCGCACTTCTGCCCACCCTCTGGTTCAGGAACTACTGGTCGTGGGGTCGGAGCGAAGATCCCCCGCCCCGCATCTTTGCCGAGGGATCGCGCACGCTCGTCGCGGAGCACCCGAGCATGGGTGTCTTTCGGCTACAGACGGCCCGGAATGGGTTCGATCTCAACCGCGCGCCTCCCGAGACGATCTTCACAGACAACGAGTCGAATCGAAAGCGGCTCTGGGACGTCGACAATCATTCGCCGTACGTGAAGGACGCGTTCCACCGGTACGTCGTGAACCGCGATGTCGACGCGGTGAATCCACGACGAGCCGGGACGAAGGGGGCGTTCCTCTACAAATGGCTCGTGCCCGCGGGAGGCAGTGTCCGGATCGAGTTGCGTCTCTCGTCGGACGAGGAAGCGCCAGTCGAGTCGTTCGGCGAAGAATTCGACGCGACGTTCGAGCTCCGCGAGCGCGAGACCGACGAGTTCTACCGTGGGCTCACGACGGGTTCGTCCTCGGAGGAAACACGCGTCGCGCGGCAGGCTTACGCTGGACTACTCTGGACGAAGCAGTACTACAACTACGTCGTTCGCGAGTGGCTCGAGGGTGACCCCGCATCGCCACCACCGCCCAGAGCTCGCTGGGAGGGGCGGAACGCCGATTGGCAGCACATCTACAATCGGGACGTGATTTCGATGCCCGACAAATGGGAGTATCCATGGTACGCAGCATGGGATCTCGCGTTCCAGATGATTCCATTTGCGCGGGTCGATCAGCAGTTCGCGAAGGAGCAGTTGATTCTGCTATTGCGCGAATGGTACATGCACGCGAACGGACAGCTCCCCGCGTACGAGTTCGCGTTCGCCGACGTCAATCCGCCTGTGCACGCGTGGAGCGCATGGCGCGTGTACAAAATGACGGGTGCGAAGGGTGCGCGCGATCATACCTTTCTCGAGCGGGTCTTTCACAAGTTGCTCATCAACTTCTCGTGGTGGGTGAACCGGAAAGATCCGGACGGCAATCACCTTTTCAGCGGCGGCTTCCTCGGCCTCGACAACATCGGCGTCTTCGACCGTAACAAGCCGCTGCCTAACGGCGAGAACCTCGAGCAGGCGGACGGCACGGCATGGATGGCGTTCTACTGTTCGACGATGCTAGCGATCACGCTCGAGTTGGCGACGATCGACCGATCGTACGAGGACATGGCGACGACCTTCTTCGAGCACTTCGTGTCGATCGCCGACGCCATGAACTCACTGGGCGGCACGGGCCTCTGGGACGAGCAAGACGGCTTCTACTACGATCAGCTGTGTGTCGACGGGCAGAAGACGCCAATGCGCGTTCGATCGATCGTGGGATTGGTGCCGCTGTTCGCGTGCGAGTGCATCGATCAGGAAACAATCGATCGCTTGCCGGGCTTCAAGAAGCGCATGCAGTGGTTCCTCAACAACCGTCACGATCTCGCGGCGCACATCTCGTACATGCGCGAACGGGAGGATTCGCGACACTCTCGTCGATTGCTTGCGATGCCTGCTCGCCACCGGCTGGTGCGCGTTCTGAAGTATGTTCTCGACGAGAATGAGTTCCTCTCTCCCTACGGCATCCGATCGCTGTCGCGCGTGCATCGCGATCACCCATTCACGCTCCGCGTCGGCGACGACGAGTTCACGGTGCGGTACACGCCGGGTGAATCCGACACATACATCTTCGGCGGCAACTCGAACTGGCGCGGTCCGATCTGGTTTCCGATCAACTATCTGGTGATCGAGGCCCTCGAGCGATATCACCATTTCTACGGCGATTCACTCGCGGTGGAGTGCCCGACGGGCTCTGGACGCATGATGACGCTCGGCGAGGTCGCGCATGAGTTGGCGGCGCGACTGACGCGCCTGTTCCTGCCGGACGCACAGGGCAACCGTCCGTGTCACGGCGGCGACCATCGTTATGCCCGGAGCCCGGGTTGGCGCGATCTGGTGCTGTACTACGAGCATTTCCATCCCGAGACGGGACGCGGCATCGGGGCAAGTCACCAGACGGGGTGGACGGCGTTGATCACGCGGTGTCTGGAGAAGACCTCGACGCACGTTTCCGTGTCCAGGCCGTCGGAGCAAATGGAAGCCGTCATCGACTAGTCGCCACTGGCATTGATCACTGATAATCGCGAGTGGCTCGTTGCCGACGGGCTTGGCGGGTACGCCATGGGTCGGGCGGACGGCATCCGTTCGCGGCGTTACCACGCTTTCCTGATCGCGGCCGCGCCCCACGATGAGCGGCGATTTGCGCTCGTCAACGACATCGAGGTGTGGGTGGACACCCCGAGCGGTCCGGTCGCCCTGAGCAGCCACCGCTACGCTCCGGACGCCGTGCATCCCGATGGCGCGACGCGCTTGACGAGCTTCGAGGCCGAGCCCTGGCCCACCTGGCGTTTCGAGCTCGGCGAAGGCCGAACGATTGTGCAGCAACTCTTCGCCCCGCGGACGACGGGACGGTCGGCGATGATCCTGCAGTGGCGCGTCATCGCCAGCGGCGGGGGCGCCGAGCTGCGGCTGCGGGCGCGGCCGCTCATGTCGGGCCGTGACTTTCACGCGCTGCACCGGCAAAACCCGGATTTCCGTTTCGCCCCCGAGCAACTTGGAAAGGAAAGTTGGCTGTGGAGCCCGTACAATGGAGTGCCGCCGATCCTTCTTCACGCCAACGCGACGTACCGGCACGAACCCCTCTGGTTTCGCAACTTTTTCTATGTCGACGAGCGAGAGCGTGGCCTCGACGATGTCGAGGACCTCGCATCGCCCGGGGAGCTCACCTGGCCGCTAAGCGGGAAAGACAACCCAGACGCCGTCCTCATGATTACGGTTCCAGAGGAGTGGGGTGGTTACGAAACGGCGGGGAACGTGGCTACCGAATGTCAGGCGTTGGCGAGCAGCGAGCGGGCGCGCGTCGGCTCGTTCCGAACGCGTCTTCACCATTCGGCGGACGAGTATCTCGTAAGGCGCGGCGAGCGGGACACGATCATCGCCGGCTACCCGTGGTTCACGGATTGGGGCCGTGACACGTTCATCGCGGTCCGCGGGCTGTGTCTCGAGACCGCTCGCCTCGATGAAGCCGAACGCATCCTGCTTTCATGGTGCTCGGCGCTCTCTGAGGGCATGATGCCGAATACGTTCCCGGCAGGTGGCAGCGAGCCGCGCTACAACTCGGTGGACGCGTCTCTCTGGTTCGTCATCTCGGCGCAGGCATTCCTCGACGCGAGTGCGCGACGCGGGCGCTGGCTCGAGCCGAAGATCGCCACGCAGCTCACGGACGCGTCGCAGGATATTCTCGAGTCGTACGCGCGGGGCACCCGCTACGGCATTCATATGGACGGCGACGGACTGCTCGCTGCCGGTGAGCCAGGCATGGCGTTGACCTGGATGGACGCGATCGTCGACGGTGCTCCGGTGACTCCGAGAATCGGCAAGGCCGTTGAGATCCAAGCGCTTTGGGTGAACGCGCTCATCATCGGATCGCGCTGGAGCGAGCGTTGGGCCGGCCTCGCGGACGAGGCGGCGGAAAGCTTTCGCGGCCGGTTCTGGAATGCCAAGCGAGGCTGTCTGTACGATGTCGTCGACGTCGACCACGTGTCGGGGCAAACCGATGACCGCCTGCGCCCAAACCAGGTCATGGCGGTCGGCGGCCTGCGGATCGCGTTGCTGGCTGGCGAACAAGCGCGTCAGGTAGTCGATGTGGTCGAGCGGGAGCTGTGGACGCCGATGGGCCTTCGGACGCTCGCGCGCGGCGAGCCGGACTACGCCACCGTCTGCGCAGGTGGGGTGGCAACGCGCGATCGAGCGTACCACAACGGTCCGGCGTGGCCGTGGCTCATGGATCCGTTCGTCGACGCGTGGGTTCGGGCGCGAGCGGCGGGTGGCGGCCCTTGGGCGGCGAAAGCGGTGCGCGCGGAAGCCAGACGGCGATTCCTTGGCGGACTCGCAAGACATCTCGACGAATCAGGCATTGGCCACGTGTCAGAGCTCGCCGACGCCGATGAGCCGTGGACGCCGCGAGGCTGTCCATTTCAGGCGTGGTCAATAAGCGAGTTGTTGCGGCTCCTTGCGGAGTAGATGCTAGGCACACAGGCTGTGTGCGTCAGAAACGGATAAGTGCAGAGACCAGAGCCTGGGAGACGGGGAATGGCCGAGAAGTCGAAATCGCGGGCGGCGTCCACCTTGACCGCAAACGCCGGCGCCGCAGCGCCCCCACGGATGGAAGATCGGCGCAAACGTGTGGCGTTGCGCCGACTCATCGATGAAATGCTCTCGGAGATCCGTGCGGCGGCGAGCGAGGAGAACTGGACGCCGGAGGCGCGCACGCAAGCGGAGTCGGACCTGGCGCGGATCATGGACCAAGTGCGACACGAGGCCATGCGCGCCGAGCCCAAGCCGAAGGCAAGGCGCGCAAAGTCTCGATGAGCGTCTGCTAATTAGCGGACGCTGACGTGCGACAAGCCTGATTGATTCTCGATCGTCCAGACGGCGACGCCGCCGCTCGGGAACATGAACTGCTCCGACCGGAACGACTGTCCGGCGAGTGGGTGCGCCACCAAGTACGTGCTCCGCCCATCGGCAATGAAGCCGAGCCGCTGAACGGGGAACTCCGTGCGCCCGAGTGCGCCAACGTCGCCAAGGCGCCAGAGCTGATCGCCACGCGAGATGTAGACGGTGACGCGATCCCAGCTGTTGTTCTCGATGACGACGCTGCTCGGCGACGCACCGTACTGCTCTGCGCGTGTTCCAACGCCACCGGATGCACAGGCTGACATGCCGGCGGCGCCAACGACGATCGCTACTGCTACGAGTTGCCTGCCCAGCCGTGCGCGCAGGCGAGCGCAATGCACGATAACACTCATGATCATCCCCTCCCCCCTATCCGCCGTCCCCGCCACGCACCCTGCGCTCGTGAGACCTGCGGTGGCGTCTAATGCGCAGAATGTGCCAGCGGCGCGACGAGCCTCGGAGAGACCTGCGCGGCCCAATGCGAGAGCCGCGTTTCATAGCATGCAACGCAACGCAAATGAGTACCGCGACGCACACGTGCCAATGGGCGTGATCAAGCTCACACCAGCAATTCAAAAAGACATAACGCGTGCGTCGTAGGAGGACGGCTCTCTCAGAGCGAGCGTAACGAGAGCGTGTGAGCAGGACGTCCTTCGCTCGCCGTGAGGCATGGTCGATCCAGAGCGGAGAGCGTCTTTTAATCGGTCGTTGCGGTGGGCAGCCGCGGAGAGTCAACCACGGATGGCGGAGACGATCCTGACCTCGAGCGAGGAGCAAAAGCGGCGAACTGCCTACGCGCGTCTCGCCCTCAC
>DATBBP010000209.1:0-1511 GCA_036270935.1 Gemmatimonadaceae bacterium | reverse complement strand
ACGAGTGCGTAACAAACGCTATGACGTCGCCGTGCTCGCTGCAGCGCCATGGAGGACCGCGGCCGCCGTGGCGGCGACCAGAATTCCAGTTCGCATCGGGTTGCGTCGACGAAAGAACCGGGCGTTCCTCACCGAGGCGCTGCCTGACGAGAATCCACGCGAGCCGGTGTTGTCCGAGCTCGCGCGAGTTCTCGAGCCGCTGGGGATCACAGCAGCCCCGCTCCGCTACCGCCTCGATCCGACGTCACTCAGTGAGCGTCGGGCCCGTCTCGCAGACCGAATCACCGCGCCATACGCCGCACTGCATCCGTTCGCGAGTAAGACGAATCGCCGCGTTGCGCTTCCGATCTGGATCGAGCTGGCGCAGCGGCTTCGCGGTCGTGCAGCGAACGTCCTTTGGATCGGCAGCCCGAACGAGCTGGACTCACTGCGCGCACTCGCCAGCGATCAATCGTGGCGATTCGTGGATCGCGACGCCAATGGGACGCTCGCCGATACGGCGGCTGCTCTCGCGGGCGCGGCGCTTTTTGTCGGACACGACTCGGGGCCGTTACACGTCGCTGGAGCATTCGGAGTGCCTGTGGTCGGCATCTTCGCGCCCGGGGAGCCATTGCGCACGTTCCCCCAGGGCATCGGGCCTGCGCGAATGCTGGCTCGTCCCTCGCCGGCTGGTATCACCGGTGACGACATCCTCCGCGAGGTTGACGCGCTGGGATGAAGCCGATTCTGCTCGATCGCATCTGCGTCGTGATGATGAGCGCCGTCGGCGACGCGGTGCACGTGCTTCCCGTGCTTCACGCGCTCAATCGCCATTCGCCGGAGTCGCGCATCACCTGGGTGCTGCAACCCGGACCAGCCACGCTCGTGCGAGGCCACAAGCATATTGATGACATCGTGCTCTTCGATCGATCGAAGGGCTGGCGCGCATTCACCGACGTGCGCCGAGAGCTCTCGACGCGCCAGTTCGATCTCGTGCTGGATTTCCAAGTGTACTTCAAGGCCGGGATCGTCACCTCTTTCACGAGGGCGCCGGTGAAACTCGGTTTCGATCGCGCACGCGCGCGAGACCTCAACTGGCTATTCACCACGGATCGCATCCCGCCGCACGAGCCGCAGCACGTCCAGGATCAATACCTAGAGTTTCTCTCCGTCCTCGCAATACCTAACGACGAAATCATTTGGGAGCTCGGTCCGTGGCAAGAAGAACGAGAGTGGCAGCGTGAATTCTTTGCGCAAATCGACCGGCCCGTAGCCGCGATCGTCGTTGCGACGAGCAAGCCGCAAAAGGACTGGCTGCCGGAGCGCTGGGCCGAAGTGGTCGACGCGCTCTGGTCCGACTTCGGACTTCAGCCTGTGCTCGTCGGCGGCCGATCACCGCGTGAAATCCACGCTGAGCAGATCATTCTCGAACGCGCAAAGCACGCCGCGCATTCGGCGCTTGGCAGCGGGCTACGGAATCTCGTTGGAATTCTCGACGCGTCGTCGCTCGTGCTCGCGCCGGACACCGGTCC
>DATBBP010000208.1:0-3735 GCA_036270935.1 Gemmatimonadaceae bacterium | reverse complement strand
GCGAGCGACCGACGCCGCGTACGAACGTTCGGCTTGCGCGATGTCGGGGCGGCGCGCCAACAGCGACGCTGAAATCGAATCGGGGACGACGAGCGCCGACATGGCGGCGCTGAGCGTCGTGCCGCGTGGAATCGCGACGGGCCCTTCGCCGAGTAGGACGTTGAGATTGTGCTCGGTCTGTGCACGCGCGCGCTCGGCTTGCGCGAGCGTCACCGCCGGCGCGGCAACCTGCGCCTCGAACTGCCTCACGTCGAGCTCCGACGTGAGGCCGTGCGCAAAGCGTTGGCGCGCGATGTCGAGCGTCGCCTTGCGCGTGCTGAGGGTGCGCTCGGCGATTGTCTTCTCCTGATCGAGCTCGAGGAGCTGCAGATAGCCTGACGCGACGTCGCTCACGAGCGAGAGCGCGGTCGCGCGTTCACTCGCTTCCTGGGCGCCGAGGTCCGCGCGTGCGGCGCGGACGTCGCTGCGGATTCGGCCCCAGAAGTCGAGCTCCCACGCGACGTCGGCAGTGAAGCGCGCCGCGCGATAGCCGACGGGTGGAAATGCGCCTAACGCGATCTGATTCGTGCTCTCGCTCACGTTGAAGCTGAGCGATGGCAGCTGCGGCCCGCGGGAGACGCCGACGTCGGCGCGGTACTCGTTGATCCGCGCGACGGCGCGCTGAAGGTCGCGATTTTGCCGGAGCGCGACGTCGATGAGGCTGACGAGCGTCGTGTCGTGAATGATGTCGAGCCATGCCGCGGCGCTCACCGCGTTCGCGTCGAGAGTCGGACGCGGCGCGATCTGGGTCTCTTCAGGGGTACTGTCCCGCGCGCGCGCGACGGCGAGGGAATCAAAGAAGTGTTGTGAAGAATCACTCAACCGCGCCGCGCCGACGCGTTCGGAGGGCGCGATCACCGTCGTTGGATGGTACTGGGGTCCGACGTTGCACGCGGCGGCGACAACGACAACTACGGTCATCCTGAGTGAAGCGAAGGATCTAGCGTCCCTTCCGAGCGGCAAGCTTCTAACAAATGACAATAGATCCTTCGTCGCTGCGCCCCTCAGGATGACAGGTAGGCGAGTCATACGCGGACCGCCGATTCGTGCTCCGGGAGCGAAGGCGCCATCACACCGCGAGTCGGGGGCCGCTTCACTCTTCGTTCCGCCAAGCCGCGAATAACTCGGAAGAACAGCGGAATGAAGAAGATTCCGATCGACGTCGCGAAGAGCATTCCCGCGAACACACCCGTCCCGATCGAGTGGCGGCTCGCCGCCCCCGCGCCCGACGCAACCATCAGCGGAAACACGCCGAGGATGAACGCGAACGATGTCATAAGAATGGGCCTCAGGCGCTCGCGTGCGGCTTCCATCGCCGCTTCGCGAATGCCGAGGCCCTGGTCGCGGAGGTGCGTCGCGAACTCGACGATGAGGATCGCGTTCTTCGCGGCGAGACCGACGACGGTGATGAGTCCCACCTGGAAGTAGATGTCGTTAGGCTGGCCGCGGAGCCAGATGCCGAGCAGCGCGCCGAGGACACCGAACGGAACGCCGAGCAACACCGCGAACGGAACCGACCAGCTCTCGAACTGCGCGGCGAGCACGAGAAAGACCATGATGAGGCCGAGGACGAAGACGAGTGCCGCGGCGCCGCTCGACACGCGCTCCTGATACGATTGCCCCGAGAACGACACGCCGAGTCCCTCGGCGGCGAACTGATTTCTGATCAACTCATCGACCTGCGAGAGCAGCTCGCCGCTCGAGTGGCCCTGCTTCGGCGGGCCGGTGAATTGCGTCGACGTGAAGCCGTTGAAGCGGGTGATGACCGTGGGCGCGCTGCGGAAGCTCGTCGACGTGAGCGCGGAGATCGGTATCATCTGGTTGTTGGTGCCGCGCACGTACAAACGCCCGATATCGTTAGGCGACTGCCGGTACTGCTCGTCGGCGTTCGCCTGCACACGGTAGGTCTTACCGAACAGGTTGAAGTCGTTGATGTAGAGCGAGGAGAGAAATGCCTGGAGGGTGGCAAACAAATCGGTGAGATTCACGCCGCGCGCCTTGGCGGCAGTACGATCGACGGTCACGTAGACCTGCGGAACGTTTGCGCGGAATGTCGAGTTGAGTCCGCCCGACGCGGAGAGCTGATTCACCGCCTGACGAAATTCGTTCACATGGCCGGCGAACTGGCGAATGTCCTGCCCATTGCGATTCTGCAAATTGAGCTCGACGCCGGCCGTGACGCCAAGCCCTGGCACTTCGGGAAGATTGAAACTAAAGGCGTTCGCGTCGCGCATCGCGAACAACTTTCCATTCACGCGGGCCGCGATCGAGTCGAGCGCGTCGTGCTTCGAGCGCTCGTCCCACGGCTTGAGATTCATGAAGATGGTCGCCCCGTTCGTCGCATTGGACTGGCTGAGCAGATCCAGACCGACGAGCGCGGTGATGTTCTGTACCGCTGGCTCGGCGCGAAGAATCTTCTCGACGTTCTGAACGACAGCGACGGTGCGCTGCAGTGATGCCGCATCCGGCAGCTGGATCGACATCGCCATGTAGCCCTTGTCTTCCGTCGGAATGAACGCGGTCGGAATCTTCCTCCACAGAAAGCCGGCGAGGACGATCATGATCGCGAAGCCACCAAGCCACGCCGAGGGACGACCGAGCACAGAGCCAACTGCGCCAACGTAACGAGTCGTGCCGCGCGCGAAGAGACGGTTGAACCAGCCGAAGAATCCCGTCGTATGCGTCTCGTTGGACTCGGTGAGCAGGAGCGCGCAGAGCGCCGGCGTCAGTGTGAGGGCGACGAGTCCAGACAACACGACGGCGATGACGATCGTCATCGCGAACTGCTTGAAGAACGCGCCGGTGACGCCGCCGATGAACGCGACCGGCACGAACACCGAGCAGAGCACGAGCACAATCGCGACCAGCGCGCTGCCGACCTGGCGAATGGCTTTGTCGGCGGCGAGCCGCGGAGGCAGCTTCTCCGTGGCCATGATGCGCTCGACGTTCTCGATGACGACGATCGCGTCGTCGACGACGATGCCGATCGCGAGCACGAGACCGAAAAGCGTGAGCACATTGATCGACAGGCCGAACGCGAGCAGGCCGAGGAATGTTCCGATCACACTCACTGGTACAGCCAGCATCGGGATCAACGTCGCACGCCAGCTCTGAAGGAACAGAAAGACGACCAACGTCACGAGGATCATCGCCTCGACGAGGGTGATCGACACCTCCTTGATCGACGCGCTGACGAATGGCGTTGTATCGAAAGGAAGATCGGCGGTGACGCCTTGAGGGAAGGAGGTCTGCAACTCCACGAGGCGTTTTTGAACGGCTTCTTTCACCGCGAGCGCATTCGCACCAGGCCGCGTGTACAACAGCGCGAACGCCGTCGGGACGCCGTTGAGGCGCCCTTGCAAGTCGTAGCTGCGGGCGCCGAGTTGGGCGTGTCCGATGTCCGAGAGCCTAACGACCGAGCCATCAGGGCGAGCTCGGATTACGATGTCGTCGAACTCTTTGGGAGTCGTTAGGCGACCGAGTGTGGTGATCGGCAACGTTAGCTGCGTGCCCGGCGGCGATGGCTCGGCGCCGAGGCGCCCCGCCGGATTCGTCGCGTTCTGCTCGCGCACCGCGGCGGCGACATCCGTCACCGTGATTCCGAGCTGCGCCATCTTGTCCGGATCGAGCCGGAGCAGCATCGCGAAATCGCGCGCGGGAAATGGCGTCGCGTCACCGACACCTGGCACGCGCTTC
>DATBBP010000207.1:0-5550 GCA_036270935.1 Gemmatimonadaceae bacterium | reverse complement strand
AAAGATATCGCGCGTCACCATCCAGCCGCGTGCTCTGCCGCACAGTCTTCGGTAGCGAAAAGGGTCGTCTCTCGTCACCCTGACTCTCGTTAGGCCCGGCGATGACCGATACGTCTGTCGCGCCAGAGAGGCACTGCCTGAACGTGGTAAACGCCTGAAGGCCGGTCCGTTTACTCGCGCTCGAGAGGTCGCGGCGGCGAGATCGGTTGCTCGCGCGAAGCGGATGTTCGGCGTGGCTTCTCCTGGTGAATCTCGACGTCACGACGGAATTGCTCCGCGACGACCCGAACTTCCTCGAGTGCCTCACGCAGTGCCTTCGTCATCTCCGCCAGAACGCGTTCTCGATGGCTCGGGCTCGGATCGCCGGCCAGATAGT
Organism: Gemmatimonadaceae bacterium; assembly: GCA_036270935.1. Classification (GTDB taxonomy): domain Bacteria; phylum Gemmatimonadota; class Gemmatimonadetes; order Gemmatimonadales; family Gemmatimonadaceae; genus AG2. The sequence continues at coordinate 5,174 of DATBBP010000207.1, read as the reverse complement.
ATAGGTTTGCCGCGCGGAGCTGCGCGTGGCGTAGCCACTCATCGACCATGTCTGGCGTTACCCGCGAGAGGCTGTCCTCGCTGCCAGGGTTCTCCTCTCTCACGCTCGCCTGCGCATCTCAGGGTGGGAGTAACGGTAGCGCGCATGATAACCGGCAACTGAGCTAGCACGTGTCGTGCTCGCGGGGGCAAATTGCCCTTTGTTGTCGATGATTCTCTAAGCGCATCTCGCGCGAGTTAGCTTTGTGATCGCGCCCGCGATAGAAGAATCACACTCGAGAGCCCATATGACAGCGATCTCCACGTCGACTCAGCACGCGCCGCCATCGGTCGGCTCGACGGCACCGGACTTCACACTGCCTTCGACATCTGGAGAGCGCGTGACGCTCTCGCAATTTCGAGGCAAGAACATTCTCATAGCATTCTTCCCGCTGGCGTTCTCGCCCACGTGCACGGCTGAGCTATGCGAGATGCGGGACGACTGGAGCGAGTTCGAATCGCGCGGTCTCATGGTGCTGCCAATCAGCGTCGACTCGACATACGCGCTCAAGGAGTACAAGCAGAAGTACAACATGAAGGTCGATCTCCTGAGCGACTTCAAGCGCGAGGTCACGATTCGTTATGGCGTTCTCAACGAAGATCGCTTCTTCTCTAACCGCGCCTATTTCCTCATCGACCGCGATGGCGTCGTGCGCTGGGCTCACATAGAGGCAAACCCCAGTAATAAACGCACGAATCAGGAGATACTCGCGCAGGTTGAACGCATGATTTAGCAGTTCGTTACCTCGGGGGGCGTTCGGTCATCTTGACCAAGGAGGCCAACGGTTCTGTCCGCCTAATCCCCCCGATTCTGCCCCCCTCGCCCCATTCTCAATCGCAGCCTGCACGGCGCATTTCAGCCCCGACGTCCACCGCGCCGGGGCTTGCAACAATTGCCGAGATTGCGACGACCCTCGCTACCGGCGAGTCAATCGCGGCCGTTGCCCCCGCTGTGCTGGGGTCGGTGAACGCGTTGCTCAATGGGGATGAGGTGGCGGTATGGCTCGGCTCGCAGGACGACCGCTCCAGTGGTCCAAGGCTTCGCCTGCGTCGAGCGTGGGGCGTGGGAGCGGAGCTGGTCGAAATGGATGCTGTCGGCGGGTTTCTCACCGACGGCGCTGACTCCAGTCGCGGCTTCGCAGCGGTGCGTCTCCTCACCGGGCATCGCGTTTTAGGCGCTCTGATCCTCCGACGCGCCGAGCCACTGACCTCCGACGAGCGCGTCTTCTTCTATATCGTCGCCGACATGCTTGCGACTCCACTGCGCGCCGCGGAGTACGCGCGTCGTCTCGAGAGCGAGGTTGTAGAGCGCACGATGGAGATCGAGGAGCAACGCCGCTTCACGGCGAAGATCATCGATTCTCTTCCGGTCGGCTTGTATGTGATCGACCGCGAGTACCGCATTCAAGCATGGAATCGAAAACGCGAAACGGGCATGCAGGGCGTCTCGCGCGAGGAAGCGATCGGCCGCACGATCTTCGAGATCCTGCACCGCCAGCCGGCAGACGTGCTTCGAGGCGAATTCGAGGACGTCTTCAAGACCGGCCGAATGCAACAATTTCAGATCGAGTCGAGTGCTTCTGGTGAGAAGCGGACGTACCGGATCACCAAGATTCCAATGCGCCTCGACGATACCGATGTATCGCACGTCATCACGATTGGCGAAGACATCACCGAGTGGCGTGAGGCGCAGGAAAGATTCGCCCAGGCAGAAAAGCTGGCGGCAATCGGCACCCTCGCGGCGGGAGTCATGCACGAGATCAACAACCCACTCGCGACGATCGGCGCATGCGCCGAGGCGCTCGCGCTGCAGGTGACCGAAGAGGGAATGATGTCTGCCCGCCTCGCGGCGTCGCTCCCTGAATCGCTGCACCTCATCGAGCACGAGGTACAGCGCTGCAAGGGGATCGTCGAGGGTGTGCTCGATTTCAGCCGCCCGAAGAAATCAGAGCGCGCACTGCTGGACATCAACAGCATCTTGGAGAAGACCCTCTTTCTGCTCAAGCATCACTCGCGTTTCAAGAAACTCACCGTCAAGCTGGAAACGCAGAACTCGCTTCCATTCGTCTCGGCGAGCGAGGAGCAACTGGTCCAGGTTGTCATGGCGCTGTTGATCAACGCCATGGATGCCATGCACGAACGCGGCACGATCGTGTTGCGCACCCGCGCCGACGCCAAACGGAATTCAGTGATCGCTGAAATAGTCGATCAGGGCGAGGGCATTCGCAGCACCGAGATGTCGAAGATTTTCGAGCCGTTCTACACGACGAAGCCGCCGGGCCGGGGCACCGGTCTCGGACTGTCCATCTGCTATTCACTGGTCGCTGAAAACTCCGGGCGCATCGAGGTCGAGAGCGTCGTCGGAAGAGGAAGCGTGTTTCGCATCGTGCTTCCGGCGGCCACCCAACCACTTCGCGCCGCCGTATGACTCTCGCGACTCCGACTAGACCCATGGCTTCTCACACCCCTGTGCCAAAGCCGGCAATTGTAGAGCAGGGACGCATTCGCGTTCTGATTGCCGAAGATGAGGAGCATCTCGGGCAGATCCTAACGAGCTTCCTCGCTGGTCGCGGCCATCAAGTGACCACCGTCTCCGATGGGCGAGCTGCTCTCGAGGCGCTCCGCGCCGAGGCATTCGACGTGGCGCTGCTCGACATCGTCATGCCGGAGATGGATGGCCTCGAGGTGCTGCGTCAGGTTCGTGAAGAGCCTGATGCGCCGGAGATGATCATCATCACCGGCAACGGCACGATCGAGACCGCGATCACCGCCATGAAGCTCGGCGCTTACGACTACATGTCGAAGCCGTATCGCATGGCCGAGATCGATGTGCTCGTCAGGCGCGCTTGGGAAAAGCGACAGCTCGCCAAGGAGAATCAGTATCTCCACGCTAGGCTGTCGCGCGTCGACGCGGCGCCGGAGATCATCACGCAATATGCTCCGATGCGCGCTGTCTTGTCGATGGTCGAGCGGGCGGCGCCGAGCGATACGCCGGTGCTCATCGTCGGCGAATCGGGCACCGGCAAAGAGCTCGTCGCACGCGCGATTCATCGTCTCTCGCGGCGCGTCGGCTCGCTGGTCGATCTCAATTGCGCGACGCTCGCCGAGAACATGGTCGAGTCGGAGCTATTCGGTCACGAGCGCGGAGCCTTCAGCGGTGCGGCAACGCGCAAGTCGGGACTCCTCGAGGTCGCCGCCAACGGTACGCTCTTCTTCGACGAGATCAGTGCGCTCACAAGCAAGATGCAAGCGAAGCTTCTCCGCGCACTGGAGCAGGGAAGCTTCTTTCGTGTCGGCGGCACGCAGAAGGTCGAAGTCAACGTGCGACTGGTCTCTTCGACAAATCGCGATCTCGAATCTGCGGTGCGCGACGGGCAATTCCGCGATGACCTGCTCTACCGCGTCAACACGATCACGATCACGCTGCCGCCGCTGCGCCAACGCGCGGTGGATATTCCTCTCCTCGCCGAATATTTCCTTTCGCGCTTTGGCGCGACAGATTCGTCGGCGCTCGCGCCCGACGCGCTTGCGCTTTTACAGGAGTACCAGTGGCCGGGCAACATCCGTGAGCTTCGCAATGTCATCGAGCGCGCCGTACTGTTGGCGCGAGGACGAGTGATACGCTCTCAAGATCTTCCGCTGAATTTGGCCGCCGCGCCGGGGTCGCCCGCCTCGATGGTTGGCGGACAGCTCACGCTCGAGGAGCTCGAACGGCGACACATCGAGTCCGTGCTGCTGCAAACGAAGTGGCACCAGGGCAAGGCCGCCGAGGTGTTGGGCATCTCGTCGAAGACGTTGTACCGGAAGATCCGCGAGTACGAGTTCCGAAGACCAAAGCGGCACTAAGCTTTGGCGAGAGGAGCGGGAGCGAGCGCATCGCGCGAGCGACTCCAAATAGACTTCCGCGAGCGAAGCGAGTGGCGAGTTTATTAGTGGCGAGTGGCATCGTTAACTGAGGCGCGGTAAGCTTTCTCTACGACGCCTCATTCTCACTCGTCACTCGTCACTCGTCACTCGTCACGCGTGCATGCGGATTCTGGTCATCGAAGACGATCCAACGGTTGGTCAGTACGTCAAGCGCGGGCTCGAGGAGCAGCGCTATGCCGTCGATCTTGTCGTCGACGGGGACGAAGGTGAGCGCCGCGCGAGCTCGGAGGCATACGATCTCGTCATCCTCGACATGCGGCTCCCGAAGAAGCCGGGCCTCGAGGTGCTGAACAGTCTTCGCGCGAAAGGCTTCGAGAAGCCGGTGCTGGTGTTGACGGCACAGGACGCCGTCGATGCGAAGGTGGCGACGTTGCGCGCCGGCGCCGATGATTACGTGACGAAGCCCTTCGCGTTCGAGGAGCTCTTGGCGCGCGTGGAGGCGCTGTCACGTCGCCCACAAGCGATCGCGCCCCACAAGCTCAACGTGGGCGATCTCGAGCTCGATCAGAGCACACGGGAGGTACGGCGCAGCGGTGAGCTGATCGAGTTGACGCCGAAGGAATACACAGTGCTCGAATATCTCATGCGCCACAGCAGCCGGGTCATGAGCCGAACGCTGATCACGGAGTACGCTTGGGGGTATCACTTCGACCCGGGGACGAACATCGTCGACGTCGTGATCAACCATCTCCGCAAGAAGATCGATGCCAAGCACGGGCACAAAATGATCACGACGGTGCGCGGCGTCGGCTACATGATCAAGGACAGTTGAGGGCGGTATCTCGCAGATGGCTTCGACGCGCACGCGCCTAACGATCAGCTATCTCGTCGTGCTCACGGCGACGCTCGTCGCCTTCGCCGTGGCGTTGTACGTCGCGCGCGGCGCGGAAGCAGAGCAGGACTTGCTCCAGCAAGCCGTGATCCTTGCCGACGACGTGCTCGCGACGATTCGCAACGCGCAGCTGGCGGGAAAAGACCTGACGTACATCGAGAAGCCACCCTCCGGGCCATCGGTCATTCGGGCCAGCCAGGAGATGGGGAAGGCGCTCGACCGACACGCTGGTTACTTCGTCGTGCTCGACAGCCTTGGACGATTGCTCTATTCGTCGAATGCCGTCCGGTTGCTCGCCGCCGAGGACCAGCAGGAGCTCTTCACGGTTGCGTTCCAGCTGCACCCCGGCGGCGACGCGGCGCGCTTGCCGTTGACCG
>DATBBP010000206.1:0-4616 GCA_036270935.1 Gemmatimonadaceae bacterium | reverse complement strand
TGGCGAGTGGCGGAAAAATGCGAAAACCCGAACTACTCGCCACTAATCACTCGCCACTCGCCACTAATCACTCGCCACTCGCCACTAATCACTCGCCACTAATCACGCGTCACGCGCCACGCTACCGCACATTCGTCGACTGCTTCGGCGCCGGTGGCAGCGACATCACACGCCGCTTCATCGTCTGGAACGCCTGCGTGTCGGTCGTTAGGTTCCGGAGCTGCGATTGTGGAACCTGCGCCAGCATTCGCTGGATGTCCGCGATACGGTCCTGCGTGCCCGGGTGATCCGCGAACCAGGAGCTCACGTTGCTGTTGCCGCCCTGTTGCTCTTCGGCGAGCAGCTTTTGGAAAAACGAGAGCATGCCCTCCGGGCTGATTCCGGCGTTGATCACGTTCTGGAATCCGCCCTCATCTGCCTGCACTTCGTCTTCTCGGCTGAATTTCGCGAACACCGCGGTACCGCCAATGTTGATTGCCGCGGCCGCCGCCTGATTGTTGCAGAAGTTGGTCAGCGTACATGCAAGCGCGACGCCGACGTTCGCACCCTGCATTTGTTCCATCTGCTTTACCGAGTGGCGACGGACCACGTGCTCGATCTCGTGCCCCATGACGCCGGCCAGCTCGTCCATCTTGTCGGCTCGCTCGAGAACGCCGCGGTTGACGTAGACGATCCCGCCAGGCAGCGCGAAGGCGTTCACCACGTCCGTGTTGACGACGTAAAACTGCCACTGCAGATCGGCACGCGACGTGTGCTGCGCGATCTGGTTACCTAACGAGGTGACGTATTGGCTGATCACGGCATCCTGCACGAGCGGCAGCTGTTGCTGAATCTGCGCCGACTCCTGTTGCCCGATCTGCACCTCTTGCTGCTGCGACACGCCACACGCGCTGATGCCGAGCCCCATCGCAAAACCGAGCGCTGCCAAGCTCCTCCCCCGTCCGCTTGCGCAACTACCCTGCATTTCAGCTCCTCCTCCTGGAGACGTGCTGGGTCTCAAGGCAGGTCTGGTGCCCACGCGACCGCGAAGGGCGCAGGAACCGAGCTCGGCGGGCCTAAGGAAAAGGCGTCGGCCGCCGGTCGCGCGCGCCAAAATTGTCGCGCGGGCCAAAGACCTCACGAGTCCGAAGCGTTTTGAGCTTCTCTCGTTGGGCAGGCGTTAGGACCGATTCGAGCTGCGCCTGCGCCTCGGCGAGCAAAGAATCAAAACGAGGCCGCATCGCCTCCCGCAGACGACGAAAGCCGGCCATCTGCCGCGCCATGATCGAATCGACGCGAACTTCCTGCTCGGGCGTCAGGTCGAGCTCGCGCGCGAGGCGCTCGCGCGTTCCGTCGCGATGCGCGTCACGGCCGCCGGGACCGCGAAACGAGCCGAAGCTCGGCGGCGGCGGCCGACGCCCGAAGGTGCGCTCGTTATGCAAAGCGAGCCGGTCGGCGGCGAAGCCGACTCCCATACCCGCCAGCCCGACGACGACGAGCAACGCCACTGCCATCGCCCGCGTCGCGCCCGCCCGGGCCCGTAGCGCCGGCGCGTTCGATCGCGGTGATTCAAATCCTCTCAACGTGGCCTCCAGATCTCAACGCGCTACGGCCGCGGTCAGCAGCCATTCTCCGCTCGCCGGCCCGACGAGGGCGTTCATCACCTGATCCGACGACGCACCGGTCGCCAGCGAGCGCGCGACGACGCTGTCCAGGCGCGCTGCCGTCGATGGCTGACGTGGCACACTCGGCCCGATAATCGCCGTGTCGCTGCCAATGTCGCCCCGACCAACCGTCGTCGCACCACCGACAACAACCGCGAGGATCGTCGCCGCGACCGCGAGCGCCACCTCCGCTCGCGCCCAGCTTGCCATCCATTCCCACCATGCGCGGTCGCGCCGCGCCTCGAACGCGGCGACCGCTGCCGCGGCGATTCGCGTCCGCAACAGCTCGAGCCGCGCGATACTGGGCGGCGGTCCTTCCGCCGTTCGAATCGCGCGCCCGAGCCGCGCGTCGCGCTCCGGCTCAGACAAGGACACCACTCGCCGCTCCTCGCTCACGTACTCTCCTCGTGAAAAACTCAGTTCAGCCGCGGAACGCGGCAAGCGCGTGACGAAGCGACTGTCGCGCCTGATGATGATGCCAGCGTACCGTCTCGCAGCTGATGCCTAACGCTTCGGCGATTTCCGCGGTCGATAGGCCATCGACCTCGAACATCGAAACCACTAACCGCTGTCGCGGCGGAAGCGCCGCCAGTGCAGCGACGAACCGCACCCGCAATTCTTCGCGCTCCGCAAGCTCGAGCGGGTTTGCTGCCTTCGACGGGAAGTCCTCGCGCTCCGGCTCGGCCGCGCGAAGTGCGCGCGCCTTCCGCGCATTGATTCCCGTATTGATGAGCAAACGAAAAAACCACGGCGCAAAAGCGCGACTCTGATCGAATGTTGAAATCCGGTCCAGCGCGCGAATGAACGCCTCCTGCACGAGGTCTTCGGCATCCTCCGTGTTCCCGAGAAGCCGGCGTGCGACCGTCGTGGCGCGAGCCAGGTGCCGACGAACCAGGGCGTCGTATGCGGTCGCGTCGCCTTGCTTGACGCGATCGACCAACACACGGTCGTCTACCTGTGGAGCATCGTCAGACGCTGTCGAGCCCACGAGTGCCCTTACGGCGGCCATGACATTCTGCGCGGTCCGGATTTGCGGTGCGACTCGGGACCGAGCGACCGCTCGTACCTAGTACACCGCGCAGTTGGGGAATGTTGGCCGCCTCCCGAGTGATGCGATCAGGGACCCTTGCTGCCTTCGGCAAAGAAAGCGCGCATACACGCGCCCACGAGCCACATCCGGAAGCGGTCGCGATCTTGCGTGTCGCTTACTCTGAGAGTCACCGCGACCTCGTCCTCGATCGACTTCATTGCGAGCAGCAGCTCTTCGGGCCGCAGGCCGCGTGCTCGCCCGTCTTGGGCGACGGCGTTGAGTGCCGCACCTAGCGCGGCCTCGTAGCCCTCAGTTTCTGCCCAGTGCGCACCGAGGGCGGAACGGAGTTGGGCGGCGACATCGGGCGAGAGGGAGCGGCTGTCATCGCGCGGCGAGCGAGGATTGTAAGCGACCATCACGATTGATAATTCCGCTGAGTTAAGGCGTTCGGCGCAAGATCTGCCTGGGTCGAGCGCGGGCAAGGATATATTGCGGCCGCAGTCTTCGTCAATTTCCGCCGATTTGGAGAGCGGTCGTTAACTCACCAGCAGTACAGGAGCAACGAGGCGACCACGTGGGTCTACGCACGAACCGGGGCAAGGTGCTGATCCTGACGCCGCAGCCCATGACGGGCGCGCTCCTCGGTATGCTCGTAGAGCTCTCGCAACTGGAGCCTGTGTTCGCCGATGTGAATGAACGGCCGGAGGAGGCGCTCACACGCCATGTGCCACTCCTCGTGATCATCGCCGACGGCGACGTCGACACGTTCAGGTCGGATCTCTTTCTGGCGCGCGCGAACCACCGCGGCATCGGCGTGGTCGTCTTCGGCGTCAGCCGTCGAACGGAGACGCCGAACTGGGCCAGGCAACGCGGATTGCCATATCTGGAACTGCCGACGGACTCGGAAGCCTTCGGTCGCATCCTCGACCAAGCGATACGACAAGATCGCCGCAGCCGGCTAGCTGGCGACCGACGCAACCCCGCCTACACCGAGCGTGGGGTCGATGGGACATTGATCTTTCAGGCCGAATCGGGAGAGCGGTGGTATGTCTACGACCGCCGATCGGGCGAGCGCCGCCGAGCCGAAACGGAAGAGGCGTCCTATCGCGCGTTCGTGAACCAGAACGGCGTCGAGCTGCGGATTCCCTTGGAGTCGCACGAGTTCACGGACAAAAGTCCGGAGACGTTGCAGAGGCAACTGGCTCAGGCTCGATGAGGCGAGGCGCGGTCTCCGCTGTTCTCTGCGGTTGCCTTAACCTCCTTCATCCGTCGAACTTGGATGGTTTTCCTCTCCCCCGACGAGACGCTCGCCGCAATTACCGCTGCGTTCCTGGGCGGCGCTCTATTTGGGCGTATCGTCTGGCGACGCCAGGTTTACGACGCGCGCATCAAGACCGCCGCGGACGCGCTGCTGCGGCGTGCGGAGGACCAGTTCCGGCTCGTCCATGACTCGTCGCCAGACTGTGTTGCGCTTCTGCATCCGGTCAAGAATCAGCACGGTGCCACGGACTTTCAGTTCGTCTATCTCAATCCTGCCTCTCAGGAATTCACCGGACGCGATCCTCGCGCGCTGATTGGTCGGCTCGTTGGCGAGACACTGCCACGCGCTGGAGAGCTCAGGGCGATGCGCGCCCTCGCCGAGCTGGCCGAACGCGGCCAGTCATACCGCGATGAGTTCCAGCTCGACACCAGCGGTACTCGACCAGGGCGCTGGGTCGCGCTGACCGCTGTTCGCATCGATGACGCGATTGCAGTCACGCTGTCAGACGTGTCCTCGCGAAAACAAGCCGAGGCCATGCTCGCGGCGTCGAATGCCGAGCTCGAGCGACGCGTCCAGCAACGGACAGCCGAGTTGGCCGAGGCACGAGAGCGCTATCGGCTCCTCGCCGAGCACGCCTCCGACATGATCTCGACGCACGCACTCGATGGAAGCTTCACCTACG
>DATBBP010000205.1:0-3580 GCA_036270935.1 Gemmatimonadaceae bacterium | reverse complement strand
AACGAGACGAAAGGGTTTGGCTTCATCACCCGCGCCGATGGCCAGAAGGATTGTTTCGTACATCATTCCGCGATCGAGGGGAGCGGATACAAGTCCCTCAATGAAGGCGAGCTCGTGGAATTCGATGTCGTCGACGGGCAGAAAGGGCCAGCGGCAGAAAACGTCAAGCGCTTGCAATCGTGAGCGACAGCCGCACGGGTTGGCATCGCCGCGTCACCTTCGCACGCCGATCCCATGTCTGAACAACCATACTCGCAGCCCTTCCTTGGCACGCTCCGCGGGCTGAGCGCTTGCGCACGAGAGTTTACGCGACTTGGCGATTGCCTCGCCGACGACGCCGAGGCCTCGTTCGGCGCCGCATTCGATCGCAAGCAGAGCGTACGGCGCTCGCCCGATCGGTGCATTATTCAAATCGGACCCTGCGCCCTTACCGTCGCCTGGCTTCGGAACCGCCGCGACACCGCTGAGGGCGAGTTGCTGATCATTCTGTGGCGCGGAACCGTGGCGCCGACGATTCATCAGCAATTCGAGCGCGCACGCGAGCTGACGCTGAGCGCGACGGCCGTGAGCGAGAGCGTGTTCGAGGCTGAGGCGACGTGCGAGTCGGACTGGGTCTGGCGTTCGCGCGAGGAGCCGGAACACCGATACACCTCGCTCTCTCTGGCCGGATTGGTTGTTCAGCGTTTGCGAATCATCCACGACGGGATCGACAGCCAGGTCACGACGTAACGCCAGCTCGCCGCGAGGTGTCATGAGACGTGACTCTTCCGCTAACCATGACGAGCACACGCCACGAACGGCAGCAGAGGAGGAGCGCCTTGTTGCCGAAGAGCGGCGCGACTCAGCCGAATCGGAGCGATTGACCGCGGAGACGGGGCGCTTCAGAGCTGAAGAAGAGCGCGCGAGCGCCGAGCAAGCGCGCGCGACGGCGGAGACGAGCCGTGGGCGCTCGGAACTTCGGCGTACCGATGCTGAGGACACGCGGGCGATATTGGAAGCGGCTCGTCGCGAAGCCGAGGCGGCTCGGGCAATCGCCGAACAAGCGCGCGCGAAAGCAGAGGCGGCGCGTGCCTCCGCAGAGCAGCTCCGGATCGCACTCGCGGAACAGCAGGAAATCATGCGAGAAATGCGGGCGGCCCTTCACGCGCTCGAGACGCGCGCGTCGTTGCACTGGGACTGAAATACCCGCGCGTAGATCGCGCCGACGTGAGTGATCGTCACGGGATTGCGTACGTCAGCCGCATCGCCGGGACATCGACAGCCGAAACGCTAGCCTGTCGCGCACTATTCGCTGAAGCGCTCGAGCCAGCGAGCGAAAAGCTCACGTGCATCATTTCCAAGGTGCAGGTCACATTCGGCGTCGCGGGGAAATTCGGACAGGGCGTGCCCGCAGGAGTCGAGGACAGGCTCGCGGAGCCGGAGGACGCAAACCATTCCGTCACTGATCCTCCCGCGCCGACCGACAGCAACAGGCCGTTCTCGACGTCACTGAGGGCCCCGCTCACCGATTCTGTATTCGATGGCGCGAAGGCGCCCACCTCGACGATACTCGTCAAGTGCGACGGATTGTCCATTCCAACGACAGTCCAGGTCGAAAATGACGCCGCCCCAGTGTAGACCCGGTGCACCCCGACGAAGTAAAGCGGTGCGGACGTAAGATCAGTCGCGACGTCCAGCCGCTTGGCGACGATGCCCGACGTCAATACGAGCAGGGTAGAATCGACGAGCGCCTTGACCGTAGGGTCGGACGAGTTGCTCTGCTCCAACACGCGTCCAGTGCTATCGAGAGAGTTGATCTGCGCTGCCGTGAATTCGATCTGGTCGGCCGGCGACATTGGCACAGTCGGATCGCTTTGGCTGCACGCGCCGAGTGTGAGCAGGATGACACAGATCAACACCGGACACGCTCGATACGCGTTGGACATGAGTCGGAGGAGTGTCGAGGATGGCGAGAAGCAACAAGAGTGTGCGTTCGCACGAGCTCCTTTTGCTTAACCGGACAGTCTGAGGTCGCGTCACTCTCGATGTCGAATCGCCTCGACGTGCTGGGGCACGATATCGCAAGACCTTGTCGCGGCTTACTTCCCCGGTGCTCCGTCGCTAGCTCCGCGTCCGAGCGCGCGCGCTTCGCAAGGGCTGCATCGTTATGTGGCCCTGTGGCAGGTCACGCGTGGGTGCCGCGAGGGCGCGTCAGCGTCGGGGCGCACAGCGCTGTCTCCAGAGCGCGCGCTAGGCGGGCAGCGTCGTGATCTTCCCCATAAAGAGGATTGTCCCCGACAGACGCTCGCGAATCGCGAACACGAACGGCCGATCGACGCGCATCGTCGGAATCACCGGCAACGAGGTGAGCGACACGCCGACCAGGGTCGCCGCGGCGGCCTCGGTGCCCAGCTCGTCCACGGCAATGAACGCTTTCTGTTTCACCAAGCTGATGTACAACCGGTCGGGCGAAACCGACGCGATGCGCGAAAAGTCCGGCGCTGTGGGTCGAACGCGATCCCCATCCCCATGGCGGTCAAGTCGTCGTTGAGCAAGCGCTCATAAGCAAGCGTGAAGCGCGGCAGCTCGAGGATGATCTTCCGTGACCGGAAGCTTTGCATCCATGCGTTCCAGTCGGTGCGATTGATGGAGGCGGCGAATGCGTCGATGCTCGTCCCGGCCGTTGGCAAAACGATGGTCATCCGGAAAGCCCCGTTGCCGTAGGCCAGGTCCACCGCTTGGAAAGCGGGAGTCTCGACGTACATCAGCGTATCCTGCTTGTGCATCAGCCGCACCGTCTGCGACGCGCCGTTGCCCGCGTGGAAAGGCGCGTTCTGTGTTTGCGTCGAATCGAAGCGCAGGCGCCAACTTCCCTTGAAGTAGATCGCGTTGATCAGATACATCACGTCCGACGGCTCGACCGACGCCAGGATGGAAGGGATCCTGCCGTGGGTTTGTGTGTTCACCCACCCGTTCACCGTGGCAAGCGTGGCCGGCACATTGGCGAAGTCGAGGCCCTGGACCTCGGCGTCGAACGCACTCCGTGTTGCGTTGAGAAAACTTGAATTGACGGCGAAGCCCTGGCGATACCAGATGGAGTTCGCGATGCCGAGTTGGGTGGAGGCATCGAGCGACTCGAGAAGCGCTGCGAGGTCGTGGTACCCGCTGTTGATGGCGTCATTGGTGATCGCGCCGAATCCGAGCGTCGTGCGCATCGCGTCGAAAGTCGAGCCGGCGGCGCCGTTCATCGTCATCCCCAGCGCGAGCGACGCACTCAGCGGTGAGACGAAGACATTCGCGCCGGGTGTCGCGTCGCCAAGCTGATGAAAGAGAGAGAACGCGAAATCATTGCCCGCGTTGACCAGCTGTTGTTCGGAGGCGCTCAAGGGACGCGGAAGCGCTGTCAATTCCGCAGGCGCTTGTCCGTTGGGCTCAGTGGAGCCTTGGCCGCAGGCAGCGAGCGAAGCAAGCAGGAGCACGGCCAGAGCCCGCTTCGTTGGAGACGATGTAGGAGGCATCGAGATTGACCTGGCGAAAGCTCTCATGGCTCAACCGGGGACAGCCCTTGGGGGGTCACCGGATGATCACCGATCGGACGTGG
>DATBBP010000204.1:0-5104 GCA_036270935.1 Gemmatimonadaceae bacterium | reverse complement strand
CCCAGCTCACCGCGATTACGACTGGACCAACGGCTGTATCGCCGTCACCAACAAAGAGATCGAAGAGCTCTGGCGCGTCATTCATGACGGTACGCCAATCGAGATCAAGCCCTGATCGACCTCCGCGCTCCGCTCAATTGCCGCTGCAATGCCATGTAGTCGAGCGGCCAGGCGCCGGGTTGGCGTAGCCAATTCGAGGAAGCACTTGGGCAGCGCCAAGCATCAATCCCCATAGTACGACGAGCACTGCCGTAAGGTGGCGCTTGGGCATTCGGTGCGTGAACGTCGCGGTCGCCGTCCAGATCCCGGCGACGACAAGCATGACGATCGCGCCAAGATACCCTGACAGCATCGCGCCGCAGGTCACCTCGTAGGGCCAGCAGGCGAGTGAGACGGCGAGACACAAAACAAGCGTCAGCCGAAAGTAGACGCCGAACGAAGCCGCAGCGGCGTCCTGCCGCTCGTGCTCTTCTCGCTCGGTGTCCCGTTTGTGGCGCAGCTCTATCGGCGTCGGCTCCGGCGGCAGACCGTCAAACTCTCTCTCGATCTTTCGCAGCTCGACCGCCCAATTGATTTCGCTCAGCGGTGCCTCCTGCCTTGCAGGCTGAGATGAACCACCTCCGTTTCGACGGCTGCGAGCTACGCTCCGCAACGAATTCGGTGCGGTGCCAGCGGATCTCGGGGGAAGCCGAACGAAGGAGGGGGCTGGGGTGGGAGATACTCGGACGCGACAGCGCGTCTACATCGCGTGTTCACGGAGCAACCGACTGAGCTTCCGGCGCCGTGTCACGGATCACCTGGACGAGTCTGCTCTACAGCGGGCAGCCCCGTTTACCGATGCGCATGGTTGCCCGTTCGGGAGCTGGACGCTTCGCATGAGCCGGTTCTGATGACCACGCAACGTCGTGCCCATATAGTCGTCAATGGCTTGATGAACACGACCGCGTCCGCATTCCCCACTCTCGCGCACGGCCTCGCGACGCTCGACGCATTTCCGATCGCCGGTGCGCTACAGATCGCACCCGATCAACCCGGCGTCGACTTTGACGCGCTGGAGCGGGCACGGTCGGTCCTCGTTCAGGCGTGGCGCAACGATCTCACACCCGATGAGATCACGGTCACTCCGCAGGGCGGCGTAACGCTCGTTTGGCGGAAGGCAGGCTGGGCGCTCGAGCTCATCGTCGATCCGTACGCACTCAGTGCGTTTCGTCTCGACTCGCCCTCGAAGATGGTCGAATGGACGCGAGCAGGTTCCGAGGCAACGGTCGCCGACGCGAAGGCTGCACTCGCGGCCATGGCGGGAGACGCCGCGAAGGCTCGTCCCCAGGCGGCGGCATCGTAGCCAAAGAGATTCGACGGCAGCAATTGCTTCCCGAGGCGAACGGGGCGACGATTAGAAAAATCGTCGCCCTTCACGCAGGGAGGACCCCTGAAGGAAATTGTCGAACGAGTTCTTGCACCGCTCGTAGGTCTTCGTCTCTGGGGCCTGTCACGCGAGAGCGATCTTCTCTCGCTGCAGTTCGGGGAGCGACGCCAAGTTGGTGGCGGAAGCGTCGGCGCTTACACGCTGCATGTCGCCTGCGCTTGGCGCATTGCCAATTCGACGACGATTCTCGCTGGCTCCGGGGATCTATTTACGCCGGCAGATCCGGACGCGGAGCTCGAGAGCTTCGATTGGGACGCCCAGGGCGCGAGTTGGTGGGATGTGCGAATGAATGAACTCTTGCAGCTACTCGAAGCACCCATAGTGGTGTCGACGTTCATGGCCGACTCCTATGGCGGCGTGCGTCTCGTTTGCACCGGTGGGATCGAGGTCGAGCTGTTTCCCAATAGCTCGCCGGCACCGCACGTCGAGACCGAGTTTTGGCGACTTGTGCTCGCTGGACAGGTTGATGACTACGTTCTCGTAGGCACAACGGGCATCGAGCTCGTTCAGCCGACGTGATGACTGGAATAGAACTTCCGCCTATAGATAACCGTAGTGGCGACGCGACTCTTCAGGAGACAGTCATATGGCAAAGCGTACCCGACGCTCGCTGGACACGGCGCTTGAAAGCGTGATCGGTCATCTTCCCGAGAAGCCACGGGAACAGAAAAAGAACGAGAAGGCAAAAGACGAGATCATCAGTCGCCGTGATGAGCGCGGCACGCCGTATCCAGGTGATTTTCCGAATCCGGCGAGTGACCGCACTCGCGGCTGCTTCTGATCTCACCCGCAGCGACCGGAGCAGCGATGGATAGATACACGATGATCGTTGCCCTTTCGGGGCAGCTGTGTGGAACCCTTCTCATCATTAGCGTCATCCGGGCCTTTGTCATTCGTCGGAGGGCTGCCGCGCTTCCGAGCGATACGATAGCGCGGCTCGATGGTCGTTTGTCGGAGATACAACAGTCGATCGACGCGGTCGCCGTGGAAGTCGAGCGCATTTCCGAGGGACAGCGGTTCACGACGAAGCTCCTCGCCGAGCGAGGCATTGCGGGTGCCGAGGTGAATGCTGTTCGCGACGCCGCGCGAGGCACTCCGGTACGCTGACGAATGAACGACGAGCCACGCGAGTGGGTCCGCGGCGAATGCGTGATCTCGACGGATCGCCAGCGGCTGGACATCGACGTCGTGCACGGCTATTTGGCGAGCTCCTACTGGGCGTCAGGGATGCCGCGCGCGGTCCTCGAGCGCGGAATTGAGAACTCACTCACTTTCGGCATCTATCATCGCGATCGGCAAGCCGGCTTCGCCCGGGTGATCACCGATCTCGCGACGTACGCGTATCTCTCCGACGTCTTCGTGCTGGAGGCGTATCGCGGACAGGGATTGTCGAAGTGGCTGGTGGAGTGCATCCTGGCGCATCCAGATCTCCAGGGCTTGCGCCGCTTCGCGCTCTTTACGCGGGATGCGGAGGGCCTCTACGAGCGTTACGGTTTTGGGCCCGCGCGGAGCACCTCGATCTACCTCGAGCGCTGGACGCCTAACGCGTACGCGGTGGTTGCGCGGTGACGACGATTGGCGCACCAGCCCGGCGAATCGTCGGCTTTCACACGGATGATGAGCACCAGTGGGTCGCTGATCTCGAGTGTGGCCACACGGTTCACATGCGACACAATCCGCCGTGGCAGCAGCGGCCGTGGGTGCTCACGCACGACGGTCGAGCCGCGATGCTCGGCGCGACAATCGCCTGCACACAGTGCGCACAGTCGTAATTCATAGCCTCGGCGAGTTCGTCGACCGAGTGACACCCTCGGAACCGGACTCCGTTACGGGTCGTCGCCGAGATGCCGGTGTCTATCGCGGCAGCTCGAAAGCGGAGAATCCGCTCCTCACGAGTCTCGACCGCCTGGGCGCCGGTCAGCCGCCGCACACCAAGGCAGAGCTCGAGGAGCACATCCTGCGCAACTACATCCGGTACTCGCGACCGCATGTCGGCACGGACCCGATCAACGACTGGGAGCAACTCGTATCGGCGCAGCATCACGGTGTACCGACGCGGCTGTTGGACTGGACATATTCGCCGCTTGTTGCCGCGTTCTTCGCCACGCGACCCCTCGACAACGGCGTGGAGCGCGATCGTGCCATCTGGCGGCTCGACTGGAAGCTGCTGCATGCGAAGTTCGAGTTCCCCGCGCTCTCCCTCCTGATCAAGGATCTCGACGAGCTGTTCGGAAAGGACGGGCATTTCACACCGTGGAAGCTCATGCGTCACGGCGCTCAACGAGATTTTGCCTGTCTGCTCGAGCCTCCGTCGCTCGATCAGCGCATCGTGGCCCAAGCGGCCGTCTTCACGCTCAGCTCCGACAAGTCGCGGCCGTTCGATGCGTTTCTCGACGCTCATGGTCTTGGCGGCGCACTGACCAAATATGTGATTCCTGTCGGCGAGGTCGGCCGGTTGCGCGATCAGCTGGATCTGGTGGGCGTTGACGAACGGCGGCTGTTCCCCGATCTCGACGGAGTCGCCGCGGCCATTCGGCGCTACTACGAGTAGTCGCGCCTCTCCCGCCAGCACGTCAGGATTCTGTATTTTCGAGAAACGCGACGGTGCTTCAGCCGCGCGGAGATTCGATCACCGGTCGCCGAATCCATGTCCATGGGATTGTTCAGAAAAGAGCGAGCTGCGCCAGCGCGCGCGAAACGCCCTCCGCTCGATCGCCTCGATGTTCAACTACTGCAGAGCAGCGCCGTAACGCTGTACCACAAGCACAGTTTGCTGGCACAAGACATCGCGTGTCTCCAGCAGTTCGGCTACCGCGTGTACACGCTCGATGCCGCGGCCTGGAAGAGCGTGGCCGATTTTCACGCCGACGCGAAGCGAGCCCTCGAGTTCCCGGACTATTACTCCGCGAATCTTGCGTCGTGGATCGATTGTCTTGGCGAGCTCGATGTGCCGGACGATGGCGGCGTCGTCATTCAGTTCCGGCACTTCGACGCATTCGCGCGGCTAGATCCGCAGTTCGCCCACACGCTACTCGACAGCATTGAATCAGCGTCGCGGCGATTCTTGCTTGGTGGACATCGGCTCCTCGCGCTGGCGCAGTCGGACGATCCACGCATTCGATTCGAGCGTATCGGGGCCGTACCAGTCAACTGGAACCCACGGGAGTGGCTGGATGCCGATCGCGGACTTCGTCCCGCGTCGTGACAGCCACGTCGTGTGGGGGGAGGCAGTGATGATGCCGAATGAAGAGCGCCGGGAGGGGCCGGGAACCGATAAGGAACCGCGCAAGGGCGATCAGTCGACGAATTTGCCAAGCGCTCCGCGGAAGACAGAAATTCCGCCGCCAGACCCCGTTGAAGAAGCGGACGAAGAGAGCTTTCCCGCCAGCGATCCCCCATCCTGGAGCCCTTTGTCGCCCGGCCACCCGAACGGATCGTAAGGCAGCCTAACGGGTAGCCGGGCTGAGGAATCAGGCTCCTGGCGGAATCACGAGCACGATCGTGTCACCGGGCGTCACCATGATCGATTGCGATACTGGTCCGCGTGTCGTGGCGATGGGCAGCGCCTGAAAGCGCATCTCCCTGATGCCGCGGATCAGATAGTCAGGCAGGGTGAAGTAGGCACTGCTGGTGCCGGTCACCGTTCCGAGGCGCACTTTATTGCTGGACTCGGCGATG
>DATBBP010000203.1:0-2975 GCA_036270935.1 Gemmatimonadaceae bacterium | reverse complement strand
CCAGGCAGGAACTCCGCGACGCTAGAAAAAGAATTCCTCGCGGAACTTCGGGAACGGTGGGATCGACTGGCTCCGGCCTCCCAGGCTCACTATTCGAACAATCCAAAGAGAAGAGGGCGAGATCGAATTCGATCTCGCCCTCTGTGCTCCTGTGACTGGCGCGCGTCGGACTACTCGACGACGCCCTTGCCTTTGTAGCCCCTCGTGATGATCCGATCGTAACCGTTCGACGGATCGAGGCCCGCGCGGAGCGCATTGTTCACTGCCACCTCGCCGCGGTTATAGACGAGGAGCGCGAGCTTCGCATCGCCATGGTACTGCCCGATCAACCCGCGGAGATACCGGAAGCCGATACGCAGGTTGGTCGTAGGATCGTACAGCTTCTCCTTCGTGATGCCGTTGTCGTAGTAGCGAGCCGTGGGCAACATCATCTGGGTGAGGCCAACGGCGCCGACAGAGCTCGTCGCGTGAGGATTGAAGCCGCTCTCGAGTCTCACGAGCCGGAATGCGAGCTCGGGGTCGATGCCTTCGGCCATCGACTCGTCGAGGATGTGCATCGCCATGTTCGCGGGAATCGCAAACCGGCTGGAGTAATGAATGATCCTGTCGGCGCGCTCGTACTGCGCTCTCAGGAGATCCATTTCACCCTTGGTCGAGTCGAGTGCCTCACGCAGCTCCCGCGTTCCACCGCCCAGACCCAGTGAGAAGCTGGAGGAGTGAAGCGCGACTTCAGCGTTTGCTGTACCGGGGTGACGGGTCGCAAGAATGACCGCCACGACGGCAACGGCAACCGATGCGTACAGGAGTCGCTTGAGGCGTCTACGGCGCCGGGCGGCATCGCCACGGTGCACGTACGTACCACGGAGATTGCGCATAAGTTGTCTACTGGCAACAGGTTGAGTCCAACACTACTGCCCGCTACGCAACCACGATAAGTGGCAACGGTGATGCCATCAACCCCTTGACCAATGGCCCAGCTTGCCACCTGACTTTTGTACCAGCGATATATCGCCGAGTTCCATGTCGCGGTCGATGGCCTTAGCCATGTCGTAAACCGTTAGAAGGCAGACGGTTACTGCAGTCAAAGCCTCCATTTCGACGCCCGTCTTCCAAGTTGCCCGGGCTGTTGCCTCGGCAATAATGCCCGGTAAGGCGCGATCTACCCTCACTTCTATTTGTATGTCCGTGAGCGGAATCGGGTGGCAGAGGGGAATCAGATCCGGCGTGCGCTTCGCGGCGAGAATTCCGGCGACGCGGGCGACGGAGAGCACATCGCCCTTCTCGAGCGTGTTAGCCTCGATCGCCGCGAGCGTTTCTGGGAGCATTCGAATCGACCCACGGGCCTTCGCGATGCGATCGGTCGACTCCTTTTCGCTGACGTCGACCATCCTTGCCTCGCCAGAGGTCGCAACGTGCGAGAGGCGCTCCTTCCCTTTCTCCTTCTTCATCGCATCAGCGCGGCCATGTCGCGGAGCAGACCGGCAGTGAGAAGCTGTGGATTCACGTTGCTCGTCGCCTGCTCTTTTGCGCGCTCCACGAGCTCGAGCGCCCTCGCGGCGCCGCTTGCGACCGAATCGTTTCCGGAGCTTGCCGCCACGCGAACGCGCTCGTGAAGGAGCACCTCCAGCGCGTTCAGAGAGTCAGTGAAGCTCCCCCTCGCGCGTGACGCGCCCTGGCTGAATGCGGCGCGGTACAGCGCCGCGCGATCGCTCGAGGTCACCGCGTCCAGAAGTCGCTGCGCTTGAGCCGTTGCGTCGCGCAAAATTGAGCCGGCGAGAATTCGACCCGGCGCGCCGCCCGCCGCGTGAACCAGTTCATCGATCGACGACTTCACCTTTTCGGCGCGTAAGTATACGCCAACGGCAGGGTCTTCTATGAAGCTTTTCACCTCACGGTCGGCGAGAGCAGCGACGCGGACAGCGATCACGCGTGAGCGAATTGTGGGCAGGAGCGCGCCCGGCTCCGATGAAGTGAGAACGACGGTGGTATCCGGGAGGGGCTCCTCGAGCAATTTCAGGAAAGCATTGGCCGCTTGATCCGATCCCTCCTGACTCACCATCCGCTCCGCGTCGCCGATCACGAAGACTTTTCGCGTAGCCAAGGCGGGCGACATCGCGGCAGACCTCACGATTGCACGAACCGTCGCGACGTAGATTCCGTCGCTTCCGGAAGGCGGCGCATATAAGCCCTTCGCGGCCACCCGTTCGGCGATTGCCTCTGCATAGTCGTCCCGAACGTCTTCGAGCGACGGATCGCTATCCTTCATCCGCGGACGAGGGAATACCCAGTGCCAATCCGGGTGCGATAGCTCGTGCGTGAACCGACACTGCTGGCATTTGCCACAAGGCCGCGGCTCTTCTCCGCCGCAGAGCAGCAGTTGCCCCAGCCAGATGGCGAGCCGTTGCTTCCCAACGCCGCGAGGACCGTGCAACAGCAAGCTTGCCGGCAGGGTGCCGCGGTTCGTAGCGGTGCGCAGCTGCTCGCGCAACCGCTCGTGGCCATGCAGTTCGACAAGAGGCATTGATACGGATAGTGTCTGTTCGCGAGCTGAAGATTAGACGGAGCGGAGCGCCGCGACCAGCGTAACGTCAATCGGTCTGCCGAGTGGAGATTCCATGAGTCACCTCCTTCCTTTGAGCTTCCTGCTGGTCGCCGCACTCGCGACCACGGCGCACAGTCAACGTGCGCGGGCACGCGAACTCGGCGTAAAGCCGGGCGTGTTTCCGACGGGACGCAACAATGCCATCACCGATGTCGCCGGCGTGCGCGTCGGTCACGCGACGCTAGTGCAGGGCGATTCGATCAGAACCGGCGTCACCGCCATCCTGCCTCACGAGGGAAATCTCTTCCTCGATCGCGTGCCGGCCGCCCTGCATGTCGGAAACGGATTCGGCAAGCTGCTCGGTGCAACGCAGCTGAACGAGCTCGGCGAGCTGGAGACTCCAATCCTTCTCACCTGCACGCTGTGCGTTTGG
>DATBBP010000202.1:0-13492 GCA_036270935.1 Gemmatimonadaceae bacterium | reverse complement strand
GCAGCGCTGGCGCCGGGGGCGGAGCGTGGAAAGCAACTCGTCGCGATTGTCGATTCTGGCATCAGCGACCAGGACGAGATCAGGATGTGAGCGCACGACGGGCTGCACATCGCTCAACGACTCGGGAGTCGTGATCAACATTCGATGAGCGAGTGCCACGCTCCCGCCAACCCACAGGCCATCTCGATCGGGCCCACGATGAGCAAGCGCGGCCGACATGACCGCGATGCCCTCGCGCGTCACCGGCTGTCCGTCGAGATGAAAGATCCCGCAGATCGCGCTCATGGTGGTCTCATTCCTGGGGCGCGTTTCCGGTTAGCCGAACCGTGTTTCGGCAGGAGGCCGCACCCGGCGCGCCCGACGCAAGTGGGAAACCACCGATAGCTCTATCGCTATGCGCTTTGTGGGCTTGGAGTTGCGAGCCTGTCTGGCCGATCGGCACAAACAGATGAGGCGAGATCGCAACACTGACTGTTGAAGCAGGGCCGCGACTGATCTCCTATACTTCGCCCGAATGAACGCATTTCTGACCGACTTCGATCTGGTCCTGAACGGGCTTCGCCTGGCGATCTTCGCCGCCGCCCTGCTAATGGGTGTCGTGGCACTGGTCGATTGGCTGGTGCGGACGCGTCGAATCAGTCCGTTCAGCGGCATCGCTCGCTTTTGCCGGCGGACGGTCGATCCGCTGATGGTCCCCGTTGAGCGAATGGTCATGCGCGCCGGCGGTCAGCCCGCGTCGGCACCCTGGTGGTCGCTGGTAACGGTGGTCCTTGGAGGAATTCTTCTGCTATTCCTCCTCGGCATTTTGCGCGGAATTCTCGGGCAACTTGGCAGTGCCATCGCAGAGCCGCGGTTATTCCCGGTTCTAATCGTCAGTTGGGCATTCGAGATTGTCGAGCTCGCGCTCATCCTCCGAGTGCTCTCGTCGTGGCTCCCGATCTCGCCGTACTCAAAGTGGGTGCGCTGGACCTATACGCTCACCGACTGGATGCTCGTTCCGTTGCGAAGAATCATTCCGACGATTGGCATGGTCGACATCACTCCGATCGTCGCCTATTTGATTCTCAGGTACATTCTCGAGGGTATTGTCATCGGACTCGTGGCCAAGCTCGTGGGGATCTGACGCAGATGGCTGGCTCGGCGCTTCGGATCGACGCTCGCGACGACGCCGTGCGCTTCGCGGTTCACGTCCAACCTCGCGCGTCGCGCAGTGAGATCACGGGCGTTCACGGCGATTCCATGAAGGTTCGTCTCGAAGCACCGCCGGTCGAAGGTGCGGCGAATGCCGCCTTGATCGAGCTTCTCGCGGATGCGCTCGGCGTCTCGCGTCGCAACGTGCAAATCGTCGGCGGCCAACGTTCTCGCAACAAGGTGGTCGAGGTCCTTGGAGTCGGCGCCGAAAGTGTGAGACGACTGGTCACGAGCGGCGACAGATGATAGACTCGTGGCGGATGAATTCCGAACCAGTCTGTCTGCTGCTTGTTGGATCGGACGCGGCGTTGCTCGAAGGACTCTCGCAGTCATTGGGCGCGCTCGGTTACGCGACTGTCGCAACGCAGGAGTTGCGAGACGCGCGCGATTTGGCGGCTGCACGCGCGCCATTGATCGCCGTCGTGGAAGCGAATCTGGCGGTAACGTCATATGCGGATGCGCTCGGAATTCCACTTGCAGCGGGCGGCGCGATCGTCCTTTACAACGTGACGGGCAAGGGTCAGTCCCCGGTGCTCAGCCCAACGCTGCAGCGCGCGGTGCTCGCGAACATCACGCTGCCCCTTGAGCGGCAACGGCTCGTCGCGCTCGTGCAGCACGTGGCGGACCGTGTGCGGACAACGGGACGCCGGCGGGACACGCCGCCCGAGCGCACGGCGCCGTGAGTGCATTCGTGCCTCGCAGGCATTGCCCGGCCGGCAACCACCTACAATATTGAAAGAGCTGCTACAACCGAATTCGTGGTGATTTAACGGCAACTTGCGGCCACGTTAAACAATCGCTAAAGCGCCTGCCCGGGCGCACAGCGTTTGGGCCTTTTTCTTTCTGCATCATGTCTGACAGCGAGCTGCATCCATATCTCAAAGCACTGAGTGAGCGCGTCCTCATCTTCGATGGAGCGATGGGGACGAACATTCAGTTGCGCCATCCGACGGCGGATGACTTCGGTGGGAAGGCATTGGAGGGATGTAACGATCATCTCGTTCTCACACGTCCCGACATCATCCAGGGGATTCACGAGGCGTTCTTGAGCGTCGGCTGCGATGTCGTGGAAACGTGCACGTTTCAGTCGACGCCGCACCGCCTGCGTGAGTGGGGGATCGAGCCCAAGACGCGTGATCTGAATGTCGCCGCGGCCCGCCTGGCGCGTGCCGCGTGCGACAAGTTCGCGACGCCCGAGCGGCCGCGATTCGTCGCCGGTTCGATTGGGCCAACGGGCATGCTCCCCTCGAGCAGCGATGCAGTGCTCTCGAACATCACGTTCGCGGAGCTCGCGGACAATTACTACGCGCAGGCGAAGTACCTGGTCGAAGGTGGCGTCGATGTTCTGCTCGTCGAGACTGCGCAGGACATCCTCGAGGTCAAAGCGGCGCTCGCGGGCTTCGAGCGATTGTTCGCGGAGCTCGGCCGTCGAGTACCGGTGCAAACCCAGGTGACGTTGGACACGAGCGGCCGGATGCTGCTCGGCACTGACATCGCGAGCGCGCTCACGACACTCGAGGCGATGCCGGTGGACGTGATCGGTTTGAACTGCTCCACGGGTCCGGAGCACATGCGCGAACCGATCCGATACCTAACGACACACGCGTCGCGGCCAATCTCGTGCATTCCCAACGCCGGTCTGCCGCTGAACACGGGGACCGGCGACGCCGTGTATCCGCTTGAGCCAGCCCCCATGGCAGACATGCTCGGCGAGTTCGTCGAGAAGTTCGGCGTGCGGGTCATTGGCGGTTGTTGCGGCACTCGACCCGAACATCTGAAGGCGATCGTGGAGCGAGTTCACTCCCCGGTGACCCTGAACGAAGCGAAGGATCTGCTTTCCAGCCGATCCAAAGCAGATTCTTCGGTCGCTTCGCTCCCTCAGAATGACAGGAACTGGCATCACGCTGCGCGCGTGTCTAGCGCCATGCGAGCAACCGATCTGCGCCAAGATCCGCCGCCGTTGCTCATCGGCGAGCGGGTCAACTCGCAGGGTTCGCGCAAGGTTAAGCGTTTTCTCCTCACGGACGACTACGACGGCATCGTCGACGTTGCGCGCGAGCAGGTCGACTCGGGCGCGCACGTGCTCGACGTCTGCGTCGCCCTCACGGAGCGCGCGGACGAGGCCGAGCAGATGTCCAAGCTCGTGAAGCTTCTGTCGATGAGCGTCGAAGCGCCGATCATGGTCGACTCGACGGAGGCGAACGTCATCGAGGCGGCGCTCGAGCACATTCCGGGGCGCGCGATCGTCAACTCCATCAATATGGAGAACGGGCGTAAGCGAATCGACGCCGTCGTGCCGCTGGCAAAGAAACATGGTGCCGCGCTCGTCGCGCTCACGATCGACGAGATCGGTATGGCAAAGACGCGCGAGCGGAAGCTCGAGATTGCGCAGAAGATCTACGAGATCGTCGTCGGCGAATACGGCATGCAGGCGGAGGACCTCATCTACGACGACCTCACCTTCACGCTCGCGACCGGCGATCCGGAGATGGCCAGTTCCGCGATCGAGACCATCGAGGGTATTCGCCTGATCAAGCGCGAGCTGCCTGGAGTGTTTACCTCGTTAGGCGTCTCGAACGTGAGCTTCGGTCTCGCGCCAGAGGCGCGCGCGGTGGTCAACTCGGTGTTCCTCCACCACTGTGTCGAGGCAGGCCTCGACATGGCAATCGTGAACCCGGCGCACGTCAGGCCGTACGCCGAGATCGAGCCGAATGAGCGGACGCTCGCGGACGACCTGATCTTCAACAGACGGCCAGACGCGTTGCAGCGGGTGATAGAGGGGCTAGGGGCTGGGGCGTCGGGACCGGATAAGGAAGCCACCGTTGAAGATCCAACGGCTGACTTGTCGGTGGATCAGCGAGTGCATTACATGGTCGTCCACCGCAAGAAGGAAGGCATCGAGGCAGCGCTCGATGCCGCGGGCGTCCGAGCCAATCCAGTGCGCGTGCTCAACGAAGTGCTCCTCCCGGCGATGAAAGAAGTCGGCGACAAGTTCGGCGCCGGGGAGCTGATTCTCCCATTTGTCCTGCAATCCGCCGAAGTGATGAAGCGCGCCGTTAGGCATCTGGAGCAATTCCTGGAGAAGGCGGAGGGCTACACGAAAGGCAAGGTCGTGCTCGCGACCGTGTATGGAGACGTGCACGACATCGGTAAGTCGCTGGTCAACACAATCCTGTCGAACAACGGCTACACCGTTTACGATCTGGGCAAGCAGGTGCCGGTGAACACGATCATCGAGAAGGCCATCGAGGTCGACGCGGATGCGATTGGACTATCAGCGCTGCTGGTGTCCACGTCGAAGCAGATGCCGCTCTGCGTCCAGGAGCTGGACAAGCGCGGACTCGACATTCCCGTGTTGATCGGCGGCGCGGCGATCAATCGACGCTTCGGACGCCGTGCCTTGTTCGTTGACGGCGAGCGTGCGTATGATCCGGGCGTCTTCTACTGCAAGGACGCGTTCGAGGGGCTCGAGACGATGGACGTCCTGCAGGACAACAACGTGTCACGCCGAGCGGCATTCGTGGCGAAGCTTCTCGAGGATGCACGCAATGACGTCTTTCTCCGGACGACCGTCGGAAAAGACATTCCCGTCGGCGATCAGGGTGGAGCGCGCAGTAACGTGTCGCAGGATCATCCCGTGCCGAAGGCGCCGTTCTTCGGCGTGCGGACGCTCCGCGAAGCGGACATCCCGCTCGACGAGGTGTTTTCACTGCTCGATCTCGACGAGCTTTATCGCTTGCAGTGGGGGGCGCGCGGATCAGGTCCGCAGTACGAGGCGACGGTCCGCAACGAGTTCGAGCCTGTGCTCGCTCGCCTAACGGCTGAAGCGAAGCGCGAGGGTTGGCTTCAGCCACAAGCCGTGTACGGCTTCTTCCCCGCGCAGTCGCTGGGGAATGACCTTCTCGTATATGACCCAGCGCTCTATGCGCGCGATGGAACGATACGCGAAATTGCGCGTTTCCATTTCCCGCGCCAGGAGGGACGAGAGCGTTTGTGTATCGCAGACTACTTCCGCTCGACCGATTCGGCGGACGTGGACGTCGTCGGACTGCAGGTGGTGACGGTCGGCGACGAGGCGAGTCGCAGATTCCAAACGCTGCAGGCCGCCGGCGAGTACACGGAGGCGTTCTACGCGCACGGACTCGCGGTAGAGACAGCAGAAGCGCTCGCCGAGTGGCTGCATCGACGATCGCGTCGCGAGCTCGGAACGCCGGGAAGTCGCGGCAAGCGGTACTCGTGGGGATACGGCGCCTGTCCCGATCTGGACGACCACGCGACGGTGTTCAAGCTACTGCCCGCCGCCGAGGAGCTCGGCATGGAATTGACGAGCGCCTATCAATTCGTACCCGAGCAGAGCACCGCCGCCATCATCGTGCATCACCCCGAGGCGAAGTATTACGCGGTGCGGGCGCAGGCCGGTGACGGCGCCGAGCGACGCGAGCTCTCGAGCGCATCCAGTCAATGAGCCAACGTTCGCTACTCGATCGATTGGTTGATCCGGAGCGCATCGTTTTGTTCGATGGCGCGATGGGTACAATGCTGTACCAGAAGGGCGTCTTCATCAATCAGTGTTACGACGAGTTGAGCGTTCGCTCACCAGGCCTCATTCGCGACATTCACCGCGCCTACGTCAAGGCGGGTGCCGAGGTGCTCGAGACGAACAGCTTTGGCGCGAACCGCACGAAGCTGGCGCAGTACGGCTTGGAAGGTCAGGTACATGACATCAACCGGGCGGCGGCCGCGATCGCCCGCGAGGTGGCCGACGAGGCGAGCCATCCGGTGCTCGTCGCCGGCGCCATCGGCCCGCTTGGCGTGCGTCTCGAGCCATATGGTCCGACGAGCGAGGAGGAGGCGCGCTCCGTATTTCGCGAGCAACTCGTGGCGCTCAAGGAAGGGGGCGCCGACCTTTTCATTCTCGAGACGTTCAGCGACCTGCACGAGATCAAGGAAGCGATTCGCGCGGCGCGTGAGCTTGACGCGTCGATGCCGATCGTCGCACAGATGACGATCGGCGCCGATCATCACACGTCGTACGGCGCGACGGCCGAGGACGTAGCGCGAACACTGGACCAGTGGGGAGCGGACGTCATCGGGCTGAACTGCTCCGTTGGGCCACAGATCATTCTCGAGTGCATCGAGCGCATGGTGCCGGTGACGAGACGCAAGCTCAGTGCACAGCCAAACGCGGGCATGCCGCGCGATGTCGGTGGGCGAAGCATGTACATGGCGAGCCCTGAGTACATGGCGACGTACGCGCGGCACCTCATTCATGCCGGCGCGAAGGTCCTTGGCGGCTGCTGCGGAACGACACCAGAACACATCAAGGCGATCTGTGAGGGGATCAGACCGTTGAATCCGCGTTTGGGCCTCGAGCGCAGCGCATCGCGAGTGGCAAATGGCGAGTCGCGAATGGCGAGCGGCGGCACCGATGTGTCTCTCGCCACTCGCCACTCGCCACTCGCCACTCCTTTTGCGGACCGGTCTCGCTTCGCCTCACGTATTGCCGCGAACGAATTCGTCACCTCGGTCGAGATTGTGCCGCCGCGCGGCGTGGATGCGAGCCGCATGGTCGCGGATGTGCGCAAACTGAAAGAGGCAGGTGTCGACGCCGTGAACGTGCCCGACGGTCCGCGAGCGCAGAGCCGCATGGGTGCGCTGCTCACGAGCGTTCTCATCGAGCAGCAAGTCGGGATCGAGACGGTGACACACTACGCGTGCCGTGATCGCAATCTCCTCGGCATGCTCAGCGACTTGTTAGGTGCGGCGGCGATTGGCCTTCGCAACCTGCTCATCATTACCGGCGATCCGCCGAAGATGGGCCCCTACCCTGATGCGACTGCCGTTTTCGATATCGACTCCATCGGCCTAACGAATCTCGTTCGCAATCTGAATCGCGGTCTCGACCCCGGCGGCAACGCGATTGGGGAGCCAACGCGATTTGCGATCGGTGTGGGCGTCAACCCAGCGGCGCTGGACGCGCCGCACGAAATTCGGCGCTTCGAATGGAAGGTGGACGCGGGAGCAGAGTTCGCGATCACACAGCCGGTGTTCGACGCCCTCCAGCTCGAGAAATTCCTCGGTTCCGTTTCACACGTGCGCATTCCGGTGATCGCGGGAATCTGGCCACTCGTCTCCTTGCGCAACGCGGAGTTTCTCGCGAACGAAGTGCCGGGCGTTTCGGTGCCCGACGCCGTGATCACGCGAATGCGACGCGCCAGCGAGAAGTCGAAAGAGCACGCGACGATGGAGGGTATCACGATCGCTCGCGAGATGCTGGAGCGGGTACGCCCGGCTGTGCAGGGCGTTCAGGTCTCGGCGCCGTTCGGGAAGGTGGAGTTGGCCTTGCGAGTGTTCGAAGGGTTGACGCTGGCGCCTAACGAGCAAAGGAGTGTGAAGGCCGGGACGGCGTGAAGGCGGGAACCGTGTGAACGGCGGAGACCGCCCCTTACAGATCGTTGAACCATCAGTGTCCGCGGACCATATTTCGCCAATGCGCGCCATCCTTCTTATCGACCACGGCTCGGTAAAGGCCGAGGCCAATCACATGCTCGACTGCGTCGCGAATATGCTGCAGTCGATGGTCGGCACAGACGTCATCGTGCGCGCGGCGCACATGGAGCTCGCGGAGCCGCTGATTCCGCAGGGAATCGACGCATGCGTCGAGGCAGGTGCCACCGATCTTGTCGTGTTTCCCTACATGCTGTCCCCAGGCAAGCACTCGACGCGCGACATCCCGCGCATCGTCGCGGAAGCGACGCGCCGGCACCCTGGGTTGGGCGTGCGCGTCACGCCCGCTTTCGGAGTTCACGCGAAGCTCGCCGAGGTCATTGCCGAGCGCGCCGGTGTGGAGGTGGTCGCCGAGGGCGGCGACTGCACGCGTTGCTGGAACCCCGATGGACGTATCGGCACGTGCGGCGACGCCTGCTGCGCGAGAGCGCTCTCGCGAGATAGCGTCGGCGTGGAACGGGCGAGCGCGCGCTCCTAGCTGCCGAGCGCGCAGCGACGTGCGCGCTCGTACGCGACAACCTCTCCGATCAGCCGGAAGGTTCGTTCGTCTCGCCAGGTCCAAGACGCTGGACGCGGGAATCCAGCGTAGAGCCAATGGCTGTTCGCGGCCACGTCGTATGCGTCCGCGATTGTCGCCTTGCCCCACCCTTTTCGCACATTGCCCTCGAGGCGCACGGCAGCGCTGTCCGTTGCGCGCACGAGCCGGGCAAGCGTGCCGGTGTGTGAATTGTCGCTGAACGCCGCCGTTGTGAGCACCATCGGCACCAAGCCCCAAAGGTCGGGATTCGCGCTCGCCGTAAAGCTGAGGGTGAACGAGCGTCGCGCGAGGTCGACGATGTCGGGATCGATCCGGCCGGCGCTGTCCGCGTCGAGCACTCGCGCCATCTCGAGGCGCGCGTCCTCCGGCGTTAGGCGCAGCATCATGGCGTGCGTTCCCTCGTGCAGCAGCGTGCTTCCGTCGAGCGTGTCACTCACGTAAATGACCCCGCCAACTCCGTCGATGGCAAACGCGGCAATCGCATCGCCTAAGCGGTTGTCCACGTGCTGGAATCGGATGGGAGTGCTCCACTCGGTTGGCGAATGACTTTCGAGCCGGCCAAGTATTGCCGTTCCAAGCAGGGTGCTTTCCTCGAGGTTCGTTGCCACCTGTCGACAGAGCCACGCGTCGCTCGGAATGATGTCGACGTGCGGTGGCACTCGAGTGACGTACTGCAGTTGTGCGGAAGCGCTCGTCGCTGCGATGAGCAGCACGAGCGTGCCGAAGGCGAGGGGTCTCATTTGTACCGCGATCAGCGTCGGCGATGGACCCACGCTGGACCCGTCAGGAGGGAGGACGGGTGTCGCAACGGGCCTCCGACGCGATTGGAGGGACGGCGCGTGACGCGCCGCACCGCCAACTAAGGCAACAACGAGACCGTGCGCACCAGGGACGAGCACGACACGGCGCGAACTGCCTAACGACTTGATTCGCTAGGAGTTATCGGTCGACTGTGTCTATTCGCCCGCGCGCGCCAGGGCCGCGCTTTGCGAGGTGTTGCCGCACGTTGCGATGGCGGGCAGAACGACCGGGCTTGCGTGAATAGCCGCAAGGCCCCTCGCCGCTCGTTTGGCTGCTGGATAGAGTACAGTCAATCGCGGAGCATCGACGCTCCACGGGAAACGCGAGCGATTCTATGACAATCGATACATCGACGGTTCGACCGCCGTTGACCACGCTCTCCGATGAGGAAGCGATGTTCCGCGACGCCGTTGCTGGCTTCGCGGAGGAAGAGGTGCGTCCGCGCGTGCAGCAGATGGAGCGCGAGGCCAAGATCGACCGGGAGCTCATTCGGAAGTTCTTCGAGATGGGACTCATGGGCGTCGAGGTACCCGAATCTCTGGGCGGCTCCGACGGATCGTTCATGATGGTCGCGCTCGCGGTCGAGGAGATCAGCAAGATCGATCCCGCCGCGGCGATCCTGATGGACGTTCAGAACACGCTGGTGAACTATCCCCTTCGCACATACGGCAGCGACTATATCAAGTCCACTTATCTCCCGCAGTTGACGACGGAGAAGGTTGGCGCGTACGCACTCTCGGAGCCGGCGTCGGGCTCGGATGCGTTCGGAATGCAGTCACGCGCGGAGCGCGACGGCGAGAGCTGGATTCTCACGGGCCGAAAGCTCTGGATCACTAACGGCGCCGAAGCGGAGATTTATGTCGTATTCGCGAACGCGAATCCGTCGGCAGGCTACAAAGGCATCACGGCGTTCGTCGTCGAGCGCGGCTTTCCGGGCTTCGGCGTCGGCAAGAAAGAGGACAAGCTCGGCATTCGGGCTTCCAGCACGACGGAGCTGATCCTCGATGGCGTCGTCGTACCTAACGAGAACGTCCTCGGTCCTGTCGGTCAGGGATACAAGATCGCCATCGACACGCTGAATGGTGGACGCGTCGGCATCGGAGCGCAGATGATCGGCGTCGCGCAAGGCGCGCTCCGCGCTGCCCTCGATTTCGTGAAGGAGCGGCGGCAATTCGGCAAAACCGTTGCCGAATTCCAGGCGGTGCAATTCCAGCTCGCCCAAGTCCGCGCAGAGCTCGAGGGCGCACGGCTGCTGGTGTACAACGCCGCTCGCCTGAAGGACGCGGGCCAGGACATCGCGATGGAAGGGGCGATGGCGAAGCTGATCTCGTCGCAGGTCGCCGAGCGGGTGACGTCGCTCGCGCTGGAGCTGCATGGCGGATACGGATACACGAAGGACTATCCGGTGGAGAAGTTCTATCGCGACGCCAAGATCGGGACGATCTACGAGGGGACGTCGAATATGCAGTTGCAGACCATAGCAAAAGCCCTGACGGCGAGGGGCTAGAGCTCAGGGACTGGAGCTTAGGCGTGCCCATCGAGGCTGCCGATCCGCTACGCCCCTAGTCCCTAGCCCCTCAGCCAAGTACCATCCCCGTCGTGAACTCCATCCGCGTACACAAGACCGGCGGCCCGGACGTGCTCCGGATCGAGGAGGTGCCGGATCCGACGCCAGGTCCGGGCGAGCTGGTCGTCAACATCGAGGCGATCGGCGTCAACTTCATCGAGATCTACCAGCGCGAAGGACTGTACACGGTCGAGCGGCCCTTCACGCCGGGGAGCGAGGCGGCAGGCGTGGTGCGCGCGTTAGGCAGCGGAGTGACGGAGTTCAAGGTCGGTGATCGCGTCGTCTCGCAGAGCATGCGCGGCGCGTATGCGTCTCGCGCGCTGGTTGCCGCCGACCGGGCCGTGAAGATTCCCGATGGCGTCACGAGCAAACTCGCGGCAGCCGTGTTTCTTCAGGGCCTCACCGCGCACTACCTGACGTCATCGACGTTCCCGCTCAAGCACGGCGACAGTTGTCTCGTGCATGCCGCTGCCGGTGGTGTGGGTTTGCTCCTCTGTCAAATTGCGAAGAGGCGCGGCGCATTCGTGATCGGAACCGCGTCGACGCAGGAAAAGCTCGATCTGGCTCGCGAGGCCGGCGCCGATGAGACGATCAACTACACGACGCGCGATTTCGTGACCGAAGTGAAACGTATCACCGGCGATGCGGGCGTCGCCGTCGTGTATGACTCCGTGGGTCGCACGACCTTCGAAGGGTCGCTCAACTCTCTTCGTCGCCGAGGCATGATGGCGCTCTTCGGACAGTCGAGCGGGCCCGTTTCGCCGATCGATCCACAAGTGCTCAACCGCAAAGGATCGCTCTTTCTCACTCGGCCGACGCTGCACGACTATGTCGCGACGCGTGACGAGCTGGTTCAGCGCTCGAACGAATTGCTGGGATTAGTGAACGACGGATCACTCAAGGTTCGCATCGGTGCGGAATTTCCGCTCGTGCGCGCCGCGGATGCCCACCGGGCGTTGGCGAGCAGAAAGACGACCGGAAAGGTCGTGCTCTTACCATAGCAGCAGACGAGACGAGCTATCCACACGATCGATGACGAGACTCATGCCACACATTGCGCGACGACCATGGGCGGTACTTGTTCCTCTTTGCACGTTCGCGGTAGCGGCGCACGCGCAGCAGACGGCGGCAGCCAAGCCCGCCAGCGATCCGACAAGCGTGCTCACGACGCGGATCCAGCAAGTGATGGATCGCCCCGACTTCAAGCATGCAATGTTTGGCCTCGCGCTCTACTCGCTCGCCGATGGCCGCATGGTCTGGTCGCAGAATGCCGACAAACTGTTCGTCTCGGCATCGACAACCAAGCTCCTCACCGAGGGCACGGCACTGCAACTTCTTGGTGCGGATCACCACTTCCACACGCGCGTGTACCGCACCGGTCGAATGAATGGGAACACGGTCGAAGGAGATCTGGTGCTGGTGGGTAGCGGTGACCCGAATCTCTCCGGGCGCATTCAAGCAGGCGATCGGCTCGCCTTCGAGAACGAGGATCACTCGTATGACGCGAGTCCGGACACGCGCGCGGTGTCGGGAGATCCGCTGGCGGTGATCCGTGAGCTGGCGTCGCAGGTCGCGGCGAAGGGAATCAAACGAGTCACGGGCCGCGTGCTCGTCGACGTTTCGCTGTTCAAGGAAGGCGATCGCGAGCTCGGGACTGGCGTCGTGATCTCGCCAATCGTCGTCAACGACAATCTGGTCGACCTAACGATTGGGGCTGGGCCGCAAGCGGGCGCGCCGACAACAGTGCAAGTGAGTCCAGTGACGCCTTATGTGAAGTTCGTAAACAAGTCGACGACGGGTGCGGCGGGTGCACGGCCCACGATCAGCTGGTCTTCAGACGTGACCGATCCTGACGGGGCTCACACGGTAACTATCTCGGGCACTTTCCCCGCGGACAAAGCACCAATCCTGTTCAGCTACGCGGTGCCGGAGCCGAGCCGATTCGCCGAAGTCGCGTTCGCGGACGCATTGCGCGCGCAGGGCGTCACGGTGAACCTCGCGACGGCGGCCGCCCAGCATGAGTATCACGGTATGTCAGCGGCGTACACCGCGGAGAACGTCGTCGCCGAACATGTGTCGCCGCCGCTGAGCGAGGAAGTGAAGGTCACGCTCAAGGTGAGCCAGAACTTACACGCGAGCATGACGCCGTTCATCGTCAAGTCGATTCTCGCCCGAAGCGACACCGCGAAGACCGGCTTCGATCTCGAGCGCGAGTTTCTTCAGCGGGCCGGTCTCGACCTGGGCGGCGCGCAGCAGACAGATGGTGCCGGCGGCGATGCGCGATTCTCGCCGAATTTCATGGTGCACTATCTCGAGTACATGTCGAAACAGCCGAGCTTCGACGCTTTTCTTCGCGCGCTGCCGGTGTTAGGCAAGGACGGGACATTGTGGAACATTCAGACGTCCTCTCCCGCCGCGGGACACGTCTTCGCGAAAACGGGGACGCTTGGGAATTACGATGCTCTCAATCGTCGAATGCTGCTTTCGGCGAAGGGGCTCGCGGGCTATCTGACGACGCCCAGCGGTAAGCGGTACGCGATCGCATTGTATGTGAACAATGTGTCGGTGTCGCTCGATCCGGATGACGTAACCAGAGTTGCGGGACAGACGTTGGGCGAGATCGCGACGATTGCGTATCAGACGTTGCCGTAGGCAACGTCTGATACGCACTGTCGCCGCGCGCTTGTTTGGAGTCGCGCGCGTTGCGCGCGCTCCGTGCTCCTCTTGGCAGGCCCTTGCCACTCGTTTACGGCACGCAGGTGACAGTCGTCATTGGGCTGCGATCGCGGCGCATTCGGCGCGGCGCGCATTCCTTTCAGCGCAGTGTGTCGTATGTCGTCACGAAGTGTGGGCACGTTACTACTGGTCGTCGTCCCAGCAGTCGTCAG